>JAJRTI010000633.1 GCA_024278415.1 Planctomycetota bacterium
CATCGTCCACCAAACACTCGCCGCGGCCGGCATCGACGATCCCTCCGGTTGGCGGCTAGGCATGAGCGTGGGCAATGTGGGCCGGTTCGGCTGGGCCATAGACGAGGGCCTGCTCGTGGCCAACGTCAACCGCCACCTCCAGCTCACCTGCGGCGAGACCGCACTAGGCGTGGGGTTCCCTTCGCCCGCGTCGGCCAACCCGCACGCGTACGAAGTCACCGACGTGAACTGGGTCTGCAAGACCGCCCGGGTAGCGTTCGGCTCGCGCAAGCTGACTATGCGCCAGAGCATGCTGTCGCCGTTCGTGCTCTACGAGACGCAGGAGCCGACACTGCGTCTGACGTTCGGACACGTGCCCTCGTACGCCGCGTACATGGGCCCGTCCGGCCCGGTGACGTGCAAGCTGGACCGGCCGGACAGTCTGGCGCGGTTCGCGCATGACGCCAAAGCGGGCTGGCTGCTGATCTGGGAGGACGAGAAGTCGCATCCGCTGCTGCTCGTGTTCCAGAAGCGGGTTCGGCTGAAGCTCGCGCTCGCCCAAGGCGCGGTCGAGGGCCTGATCGTCGAGGCCGATGGTTCCGTCGGCGCCATGCTGGCCGGCTATCCCTTTGGCGTGGCGCGGGTGGATTCCAGCAAGTGGTCGGCCCGCCTGCCGTCGACCGCGCGCGAGGCCGCCACGTTTTGGCACGCGGCCGCTCTCGCCTACCCGGTGGCGTGCGACGAAGTTTTCCGGCTCGACCGACACGCTCAGAAGACGCGGATTGCGAACCGAATCCATTTCCGGATCATTCGCGACGAGTGGGGGACGCGGCCGGTCAGGCTCGCGCCGCTGCCGCCGCTGGTCGGGTTCGCCATGGACCACAAGCTCCTCGTGACCGACTGCTCGCCGGTTGTTGATACCGGCCTGCCCACCAAGTACGGCCGGCTGAAGGCCGTGCGCGACAGCAACGCGATCGTGTACAGCCTGCCTCTGCCCAGCAGAGACCAATTCGCCTATGTTGGCACGGCGGACGAGCCGGAGTTGTGCGCGTACGTGAACAAGCAGTTCGCGCATGGCGTGCGCTGGTCGTGCGGCGGCCGGGTGCCGTTCGAACTCTGGACCGTCGAGCAGCCGCGCCGGCATGCCTACCGCAACATCGACCTGTTCTCCTGGGGGTTCGGGTTGGTCGCCGCGCTCCAGGGCCGCGTGTTCCTCGACGACCCGAACCGCGCGAAGCTGCGCAACCGCGTCCTGCGCCGATTCGTCGATCCGATCGAGCGGCACCAGTACAAGACGCTGGCCCGCTATCGCGAGGAGCCGTTCTCCGGCATTCGCTACCCGGTGCACTTCAACAGCGTCTACCCCAACAAGACGCGCTACGCGGGCGCGTTCGGCTCATCGGTGATCTACGGCGACCAGAACGAGGCGGCCACGCTCGTGCTCATGCTCGCCTACCTCAACGCCACGCAACTGGGCGACGTCGGCCTCGTCCGGGCCAACTGGAGCTTCTTCAAGCAGGCGGCCCGCATGCTGCTCGTGACCGACGACTGGGCCGCGCATGCCAGCGGGTGCCGCGAGTACTCGGCCGGCGTGTGGCTCGACATGCTTAACTGCGAGTTCCCCGGCATGATGCACTACGCCCGGCTCGCCGAGATCGCGGGCGACCGCGCCGCGGCCGAGCAGGGCTACTACCGCGCGGCCAAGCGCATGGTCCCATCGCTGACGCGCCTCATGTTCGCCGACTATGTGAACCGCTACCAGTTGGCCCCGTTCAAGGCCCGGATGGTGATCGGGTTCAACGAGACCGACGGCGCGCGCTGCGTGCGCAGCCGGATCGAAGGCTTCAACGCGGCCGGCGCGATGGACCTGTTCGACTACTCGCAGGCCACGAGCTTCGACCTGCTCGCGCTCTACGCGCGCTACACCCCGCAGGCGGTGCGCAGCTACCTTGACGAGGTCGTACGGCCGTCGTTCCACCAAGACGGCAAATGGACCTTCGCGTTCCCCTACCTCAAGACGTTCGCGTTCTTCGGCGCCGACCCGGCCGAGCTTCGCGCCATGGTGCGCGACATCGACGAGCGGCTGGGCAAGCGCCTGCGCAGCGACTGGCCGGGCATGCGGCAGTGCGACGAGGTCGGCGCGGCCATCTTCCGCATGCACCCCGACGTGTACGTCATGGCCCACGCGCCGGCCGCGCTGCACGACGCGGTGTACGCCGACGCCGCCGGGCTCGTGACGCTGTGCCTGATTTCCCCCCAAGAGGGCGTGCCGCTCAAGCTCTTCTGCGGCCGCACGATTCTCGCTGTCGAGCAGGACGGGAACGCGCTAGCCAACCGGGACTGGCGCCACCAGGCCGGCGTGTTCAGCGTTGTGCTGCCCAAGGGACGGTCGCTGTGGCGGCTGCGTTTGGGCGAGCGACAGGGGGATACGCGTCCCCTGTTCCCCGTAGTCGGGAAGTAGGGCGCGGAGCCGCTGCACGTGCTTGGGTCAGCTCCTATCTCGTATGGCCCAGAAGCTCGACTTTAGCGCCATGAAGCGCGAGAAAGGCAAGAGTGTAGGGTTCCGGGACCTGGTAGGATCTGCGTCAACAGACTCCACGGGAGAGGAGACCTACAATGGCTCCGCTGAAATGTGCCGACTGTGGCCGGGATATATCGAACGTTGCCGCAGAATGCCCGGACTGAGGACGCCCGATGAACGCTCTGACAGCCAAGCCGGCCGCGAAGCGATGGAAGGTAGTATCGGCAATCGGGCAACTCCTCATGGTGGCAGGACTCATCATGCTGCGGTCGCTGGACAGCACTGCATGCCTCATAGCCGCATGCCTGGGCGCAGTTGTATCCATTACGGCCGACCTGGGGACATGTTGGGAGCGTGAATCCGCTGTCTATTATCGGAAGTGGACGCGGGGCATTATCGATAAAGGGGGTTGAACTCAGCCACTGAGCCGAGGCATTACCACCCGGGGCCAACTCTTGGCTGCGGCTGTGCGGTGTAGACCTTGAGATTGTCGATCGCGCCGCTGCTGTAGATGCAGAAACCCATCCGGGTGGATAAGGCACTACGCTTCCTCCAAGACATTGCTTGGAGGAAGAGGCGGCCGCGCCGCAGCCCATGTGGAGTGCGGCGGCTTGACGCCGCTTTAGCTTTTCGCCTGTCGCTGGCGAACGGATCGCGCGTGTGCGGATGCAAAGCAGCGCTACGCGCTGCCAGCCAAAGCGCCGTCGAGCCGGCGCACTCCACAACGGAGCGCATCGACAACATGTTGTCGCGAGATTTGCGCTAAGGAGCCAGCCATTTTCACGGCCCAAACTCCCTTGACTTTCTCCGCGCTTCTCGTATTATCTACCTTGATTTTCTACACGAATAGAAAGGAAAGCCCATGAAGCGCGCTATTGACGAACAGTTGGTCAACTGGAAGGAATCCCCCCGTAGGAAGCCACTCATCGTCCGTGGAGCCAGACAGGTCGGAAAGACATGGTCAATCGAGCGGTTCGGCGAGGCGGAGTTCGACGATGTGGCAAAGATCGACTTCGAGAAGCGGCCGGACATGCGCCCACTCTTCGATGGCGACCTCTCTCCAACCAGGCTGATCGAGCAACTGGAGGTGGCTGTTGGGCGGAAGATCCGACCCGGTCGAACGCTCCTTTTCTTCGATGAGATCCAGGCCTGTCCCCGCGCGATCATGGCCCTTCGTTATCTCTATGAGGAGAAGCCTGAACTCCATGTGGTTGCCGCCGGCTCACTGCTGGAGTTTGCGCTGGGTGAGATCTCCTTTCCGGTCGGCCGGGTGTCCTATCTGCATATGTATCCGATGACCTTCCAGGAATACCTGGTCGCGACCGGCAACGAGCCGGCCGCCGACATCGTCGCACGTGAGCCAACCGCGCTCGCCGCGCCAATACACCAAGTGCTTCTGGACGCATTGAAGCGGTACTTCTTCGTTGGGGGATTGCCTGAGTGCGTAGCAACGGCGGCGGGCGGCGGATCATTGCTCGATGTCTTTGCCGTGCAGGATGACGTTCTCAACGCATACCGTGATGACTTCGCGAAGTACGCGGGGCGATGTGACAAGACCTGTCTGGATGCCGTCATGATGCACGCTGCCCGTCAGGTGGGCCGGCAGATCAAGTATACGCGCCTGGGGGACGGCCACTCCGGACAGACGAACAAGAAGGCCCTTGATCTGCTCTGCATGGCGCGGGTGCTGCACAAGATCCCTTCCGCAAGCCCATCCGGCCTGCCGCTTGGAGCCACGGCAAACGAGAAGCGCTTCAAGATTACGTTTCTGGACGTCGGCTTGATGCAGAGACTGTGCGGGCTGCCCGTCGACCGTGAAATGCAGCACCAGGATCTACTGGACATCTACCGAGGCCAACTGGCCGAGCAGTTTGTCGCCCAGGAGTTACTGGTGACGCACCAACGTGAACTGTTCTATTGGTCCCGCGAGGCCCGCAGCAGCCAGGCCGAAGTCGACTTCCTTGTCGTGCAACAGGGTCGAATCCATCCCGCGGAGGTCAAGTCGGGAACTGGCGGGCAGCTCCGCAGTCTTCACTTGGCGCTTCGTACGTATCCAACCACCGGAGAAGGACTAGTCCTCTACAGCGGCCCATACGGCCACCGACCCGAACAACGCCTGCGGTTCCTCCCGCTCTACTACGCAGGCATACTCGGACCCAATCCTGCCGTGGTCCGGCCGCAGGACTCGTAATCGGGGGACACCGGACGCATTTAACTGGGACCGCGCTGACGCCGTTCAGCGCGGTGCTACCAATCAGACACCGGCACGTCCCGCCAGTTGCCATCGCTCATCGGGGATTCGTGGGCGATGATGCCGGGGGCGGTGAAGTCCACGCCAGATGGGGCCTTCGTTCGACGGAGACAGCAGGTAGACGTTCGCGTTTGCCTACCTCAAAACGTTTGCCTTCTTCGGCACCGCGCCGGCCGAACTTCGCGCGATGGTGCGCGACATCGACGAGCGGCTGGGCGAGCGTCTGCGCAGCGACTGGCCGGGCATGCGGACCGACCGGCGACCGGCTCACAGAAGGCCCGCATTCTGGCTAATGCGGCTACCCGCATGCACGCGGACGTGTACGTCATGGCCCACGCGCCGGCCGCGCTGCACGACGTGGTGTACGCCGACGCCGACGGGCTCGTGACGCTGTGCCTGATTTCGCCCCAAGAGGGCGTGCCACTCAAGCTCTTCTGCGGCCGCAAAATCCTCGCGGTCGAGCGGGACGGAGCCGCGCGGGCCAACAAGCAGTGGCGCCACGAGGCCGGCGTGTTCAGCGTTGTGCTGCCCAAGGGACGGTCGCAGTGGCGGCAGGGTTTGGGCGAGCGGCTGGTTCGCGTCGCGGGCCCAGAGTAACACGAGTGCCCGGACTATGCCGAACGTTGCTGGGTCTTGACACCGTCGATGCACGGCCACTACAATGCCGCTCCGGTCGAATCGTCTTCCACAAAGGAGCCTAGCTATGAATAAGCTCACGTTGATGTTGGTGATGCTGGGGGCCGGGGGAATGCTCATGATCTCTAGTGGATGCAACAAGTCGGGCTCGTCCGACGACAGCGGCCCTACGATGGAGGCGCCCGATGAGGAAGCCGGCGGATCGGGAGGCGGCGCTCCCGCGTCGAGCGGCCAGAAGTCGCGGGCTGCTGAGACAGGCCCTGGGCTTTCCGACAAGCCGAAGTCCAGCAAAAGCCAGGGCGGCGAAGGCAAGGACGAAAGTGAAGGGGAAGGGGAAGGGGAAGGGGGAGACAGAGAGGGAGGCGAGGCGCCGGAAGAACAGGGGCCACAGGGAGAGGCTAGACCCGGCGAAGAGGCTCCCGAAGAGGCATTCGGCGATGAAGCGCAAGGCGGGCAGGGAGAACCCGGCGAAGAGGCCGGCGAAATGGAAGGACGAGAGCAAGGTGAGGGCCAAATGGAAGGACCAGAAGGCAGGGAAGGCCCCGGCGAGGCAGAGGGCCCTGAAGGAGATATGGCTGACCAGCCGCAGATGGGCGCGCCCGGCGGTGGCGGCGGCGGCAGAAAGGGCGGTGGCGGTGGTGGACGCAAGGGAGGTAAGCGTGCACAGGCCGGAGGCAAGAAAGGTGGCGCCAAGACGGCAAAAGGCGACAAGAAGAAGACCGGCCCGAAGAAGAAGCGGAAGGTGAACAAGAACAAGGTAGCCGCGAGCAAGCTGAGGATGGCTAAGATGTTCCTCGACAAGGGCGACAAGGAAAAGGCCAAGGAATACCTCAAGCAGCTCATCGACAAATACCCCAACACACCTGCTGCCGCAGACGCGAAGAAGCTAATGGGTCAGTAGGCGTCTCGCCCACGGTCCTCGCCACTTGGCAAGACAGATGCCTTTCCAGATACGATCCACCTGGGGGCAAGCGAAGGCATCCTTGATCCGCTCGGGGTCATCTGTGTTGACTCACTTCGCGTGTCGTGGTCTCCAAGATCGAGCTGGGCCATGGCAAGACAGAGGCACCCGTTCGTGCCGGCCCAGCCTGACTCAGTCTGGACGGCGACGTCTCGCCGAACGGGTGCAGCGCCCGCAGAATGTTGACTTAGTCATACACGACAAGAAGCCTCGCCGCCCAGATGCTCGCACAATAAGGGGCGCCCAGATTACCACGTGTAGACCTTGAGGTTGTCGATCGTGCCGCTGCTGTAGATGTAGAAGCCGAGAGGGTCGTGGCCTTTGCCGAGCAGGGGGCAGGGCTCGATGTATTCGAGGATCGTGGCGCCGTCTACGGCCAGGCGCACCGCCGCGCCGTCGAACTCGGGCACCATGTGGAAATACTGGACGAGAGCGGAAACGTCGTCGAACCGTTCACCCGGGCAAACTGCTCGCCCAGCGCCGAGGACTCCAGGTTGTCCGTCGTGCGATGGGCCGGCGCCGCCGATCTGTCGGCGGTCAACTGCAAGCCCGTGCGGTTCCGGTTTCATCTGAGAAACGCGCGGCGCTACGCGTTCTGGGCAGGCCCCGCCCCCTCCAGCGCGAGCTACGGGTACGTCGGCGCGGGCGGCCCGGCTATGGGCGGGCAAGAGGACCTCTGCCGCGTCATGGCATGGGTGTCACGGTGAAGTCGGAGAATGCGCAAGAGGATCCTTTGGCGCCGAGGCCGATGCGGGGTTGGACGAATCTCAACTCGGGCAGATCCGCGTCCAGAACCGACGCCCATTTATCCGCAACTTTGAGGGATACTCCGACGCGTCCGGCGTCGAAGTCCACCAGCAGGCGCATGATGCCCGAGCCGCTTTTTGCTTTGTCGAAGTTTGCGCTTTTGAGCACGTGCAGGCGACTCTCGCCGCGGTTGCATCGGCCGATGATGATGTTTCCTTGCGCGGCGGCGACGCCCGCACAGTACCAATCGTCCACCTCCTGATCGTGGCCGAATATGATCAACGCGTTGCGATTGCCGGATTCGGCGAGGATCTCGTATTTCACTTCTACGGCAAATCGTCGGCCGGCCGAGTCAACCTTTTTCCATAAGAGCACCGCCAGCCCGCCGTCACGGCCCTTGACACGGCCGTCTGCGAGCGCCCACTTGCCGTATAGCAGCCGCCAGTTCGGGTCGTCTCGCGAGATGCGCTTGTCGCCGGCATAGCGGCTTCTGTATCGCTCGAACGTGCTGTAATCGCAAAACACGCCTGTGTCGGCATTCGCTTCGAGGATACGTTTGAGCGCGGCCAGACGTTTGTTCATCTCCTCCCGCGGCAGCCTCGCGAGCCGGCCCTGCCGCAGGGCGAGATCGGCCCGCACGTAATCCAAGCAGCGCTGGGTTTTCTCGATGAAAAACCGCGCACAGGGATCCGATCCGGCCTGCTCCTTCGCTAGCGCGAGCAACGTTGCACATCTTTCGGCTTTCGCCAGAAAGGGCCTCAACACGCGCAGCGACGCCACCGCGGTGCCGGGTATCGAGCACGCGCCGGGCACGATTTCCTCCATGAGCCGGAAGTATTCACGCATCGGCTCGGCGGCCGCGCCGAAACGATGCCGGCGCCACTCGTCAAGATAGCCGTCCACGTCGAAATCGTTGCGCCACGGCAGCTTCGAAACGAGATACTGGTTTTGCTCTAGTGCCAGCCAGCTCGCAGGCTCCGAGTAGATGCTCATGCCCTGGATGCCCAGCGATGCGTACCACTTCACTTCGCGCGCGATGCGATGGGGGATGTTGTTGGGCAGCGAGTTCCAGGCATACTTGGCATAGTACGTATAGATTGACATGTCGCCCCGATATTCCTTGACCCAATTCTTCAGCGCATTGGCGTACCGTTCATTCACCGCGCCCGGCTCAAAGATGTCGTATTGAAAACTCCGGCCGATGGGCGCGAAGTCCAAGATGGTGTTGGCGGGGAAGATCATGTCGCCGGGAGGCGAAGTATATTTGCTGTAGGCCAGGAACTCGACCTTGATTTCTGGGCGAGCTTTCGACACGGCCTCCGCCACGGCGGCGACTGTGCGGGCCTGCCGATCGGTGGGGTCGCCAAGCGCGCGGCAGCGTTCGCACTCGCACCATCGGTCGCCGTCAGGCGGCCACAATTGAAGCGCGGCCAGCTCTTTGTGCGAGGCGCAATACTTGGCCGCATTCCGAGCGAGGAGGCGCAACGCATCGCCATTCGAGGAACAGAATACGAGACTCCCGGCGAACGACCGGCGGCCGGCCGACATGCCGAGCCATTAGGGATGCGCTTTGAATACGCTCCTCGGCAGGAAGACCCGATACGCGTTGTGTTTGCCCACTTCGACTTTCAGCCCGCGTTTCTGAAGGCCCGGCAGGAGCTTTTCGCCCCACACGTCCCATCCCTTCCGGCCTAAAGTCAGGTGATAGCACAGGCGGTTGCGCCGGGTCTTGGCCATCCAGTCGAAGATCTGTTCCCAGCGTTCAACGGTGTGGCTGAGAATAGCGCCGCAGTCGGTCTTGCGATAGCGCCAGTCTGCCTGTTCCAAGACATCCATTCGCCCGACCTCGATGGTGGCCAACCGCGGCACGAACTCGGCGCGCCCCTCGTATAGCTCAAAGTTGGGCGCGTACCACCGGCAGCCGATCTTTTCCAGAAACGCGTAAACCGCGTAGAGCGTGCCGCGCGTGTTGGCGCCGACCAAGACGACGTCATCGCCGATGCTGCGTATGACGAAGCCGTCGTCGTCTTGGTAGCGCGATGGAACGCGAATGCCTGCCCGCTCGGACAACCCGGTCCTCCCCACCGAAAGCGCCGGGCCGTCGACCTCGGCCGCCGAAACCGGGAGGCCCACTCCGCTGATCTTCTCGATATATCGAGCCAGCTCCTCCGCGGCAAACCGCTCGACCGGATTGCGCCCCGAGACAATACGATAGTCGGACCGGCCCTTTGCGGCGATGGTGGCGGATAACACTTGCGCGCATGGAAGCTGGGCAAGAAGGATCGCGAATACCAACGATCTCATAGCATGTCTCCCGGGTTTCGTGGATGCTGCGATGGATCAGTTTACACGATTGCTACACAAAGCGGGCTGCGCCCGCAACCCGGGAGCGGATCCCGAAGCCTCGGGATCGCGTTCCGACGGACGGTCCCGAGGCTTCGGGATCCGCTCTGGGCAAGCAGCTTCTTGTTTTTTGTGACAGTTCCGGATGAATAAGGCACTACGCCTTTTCGCAGACTTCGCTGCGAGAAAGGGGCGGCGGCGCCGCCGTCGGGCCGCTTGTAGTAGGGCGATTTATCGCCCGTCTGCCTCGTGAGGGCAAGAACGTTCGACGGGCAATGAATTGCCCTACTACAAACGTAACACTTCAGCCGATTGCAACAGCCGTTGGCCCCATGAACGTGCGCGAGTTCGATGGACAGCGTTTCCGCTTGACGCAACGCTGTTTGGAAGCCCAACGGGCTTCCGGCTTCTAGCCCAGGGTTGCGGCCGCAGGCC
>JAJRTI010000634.1 GCA_024278415.1 Planctomycetota bacterium
AGGGTTGCGAGCTTCGCTCGCGAACCCTGGGCTGGTTTACGGAAGCCCGTTGGGCTTCCCAGAGGCCGAACCCGCCCGGACCGGCCAAAGGCTCAGCCACGTTTTCTGCGCATGGCTGTAGCACTTGGCTGAAATGTTACTGCTGAGGAAAGACAATGTCGAAGGCTAAAGGTGCGGTCGCCGGGCTCCGATAGGACGGTGAACGCGCATATCGCCGGTCCCCCGTTATGGACAAATCACCATAACGCCGGATGTCCCGTGGATATGGTAGCCGCCGGGTTGCGGCGAGCACGAATCCGGCAGTGTGTGTTCCCCAAACCGCCATATGGCTACCATCCGAGCGGGGGGATGCCCGGCAAATGGAGATTTGTGTAGAACGAGAAGTTATGTTGCTACCCGCGACGCAGCACTGATTGCCATGTCAAAACCCGCCGCCGATCATGCACTTGCCATCATCAAGGCCGGCGTATCCGCCGTTCCCGTGGTCGGTGGTTCGATCGCGAGCCTAATCGGTGATTACATCCCGGCTGCGACGCAACGCTCGGTCGATAAGGCCATCGACTTGCTACGCCAACGTCTCAACGACATGGAAGACCGCATCGATCCTCATGCCGTCAACAAAGAGGAATTCTCCGAACTATTCAAAACCTGCTATTTAACGATCGTTCGCACGCACCAAAAATCCAAACTCCGGGCCGCTGTCGCGTTGCTTGTAAATATTCTGCTCAAAGATGGCGATCCCGAAAAACTGTCCTATACCGAACTGGATCATTTCGCGCGGTGTGTCGATGCACTTTCCATCGGTGCAATCGAAGCTTTGGGGCATGCAGTTGTGACCGCACGACAACGTGAACGTCGGCGATTTGGCCGCGAAAACGTCCGATTGGATTTCGGCGACATTCACCGCCGGATTCCTGAAATGGCCCCTGATTTGTTGATGGGCTTGCTCGAAGAATTGAATTCATTTCATCTGGTCCACCTGACGGGCTCGCCCGGTGTCCGAACGGAAAACTACGGAAACTATCCGCTTGAACTTCCGCCGATCGGTTGCCGGTTTGCAACTCACCTATTGCAATTGGATGCCGATGGAGAAAACGCAACATAACAAGGCGTTGCACCGGAGCACGCTCGTCTTTCGGCTTTTCAGCGTCATCTCCTTCGTTTACGCTTGTTGGTTGTTCAAACGTTAATCGCATTGGGCCGCGTGCCCGGTGAACTTGGTCGTTCGTCGTGAAAGGACGACGCGATGGACACTGTTTACGTCGAAACATCAATTGTCAGTCATGCCTCAGCGTGGCCGAGTTCAGACATCCAAACTGCCGCTATTCAACATCAAGCTCGCCTGTGGTGGTCAACCGAACGACTCAACCTCGAGCTGGTCGTATCGCAACTTGTAATCGACGAGGCATCCGCAGGCGACCCGTCGGCTGCGGCGGAATGATTGAAGCTGCTTGACGGTTTGCCAATTGTCCCAATCGACAACGATGTTCGAACGTTAGCGCGTGAGATCGTGTCTGCATCCCTGATGCCACAAGAAGCGGCCGCGGATGCGCTTCACGTTGCCGCTGCTGCCGTAGCGAGGGTCCAATACCTGTTGACGCTCAACTGCAAGCATATCGCCAACGCTCACGAGCTTCCCCGCATTTACCGACTGCTCGATGAACGCGGTTTTGGCCAACTGTTGATTTGTACGCCTGCTGAATTCCTTGGCGGAGACGATGATGATCACAAAGAATCCCATTCTTGATGAACTGCACGCGGTCCGAGAGAAACTGCTGGATGACGCTGGCGGAACGCTCGACGCATTGGTTGACCGTCTTCAAGCCGAAGAGCAGCAGTCCGATCGGCCACGGTACAAAGCACTACGCACAATCCGTTGCACCGAAGCGGCGAAGTCGGGCGAACTCGCGATGGTCGATCAATCGTTGCCGCACGGTGATCGGTGACGTTAAAGGAAACGACGAACGAGAGCCGAATGGACTCGTCGCATTGACGGCACAAGTCCGCTACGACCCGTCAGGGGACTTGTCTACGCGCGGACACAGTGCGGCTACAAGATCTCAAACCGCAGCACCTCGTATCGCCCCTCGTCCTCGCGCATGCTCGCCTCCACAATGGGCGCGTCGTCGGTGGGCCGGAGCAGCAACGACTCGATCATGAGGTAGTCGGTGGGGATGATGCGGTCGCGCTCGCGGGGCAGATCCTCGACCTTGAACCATCGCAGTTGCCCCTCCTCGCCATGGGTGTGCGCGTCGTTGGCCGCGGCGAGCCGGCATACGAACAGCACGAAGTGGGCGACGTTCACCGCGCCCTCGACCAGCGTCTCGTTCACGACTCCCTTCACACGCTCGAAGCGCGCATCAAGTTGCGTCTCCTCCTGAGCCTCTCGCTCCGCGGCCTCAGCGATGGTCTCGCCCAGCTCTACCTTGCCGCCCACCAATCCCCAATAGCCCTGGTACGGAGGCTTGCGGCGCCGGATCAGCAGCAGCCGGTCCTCGTGCATGATGCCGCAAAGCACGACGGTGAGTATGCGGTCTGTGGCCATGGCCATAAGTCCTCCCGGGGAATTGGTTGCCGTCGGCCTACAAAGCCTGCCCTGCACCGCGGAACTGCATGTCGTGCAGCCGGCGGTACTCGCCGCCCTTGTCGAGCAGCTCCCGGTGGGTTCCCTCCTCCGCGATGGTTCCCTTCCTGAGCACGATGATCTTGTCCGCGTGGCTGATCGTGGATAGCCGGTGCGCGACCACGAACGTCGTGCGGCCCACCATGAGCTTGTTCAGCGCGTCTTGCACGAGTCTCTCGGATTCCGAGTCCAGCGCGGACGTGGCTTCGTCGAGGATTAGGATCGACGGGTTCTTCAAGATGGCCCTGGCGATGGTGATGCGCTGGCGTTGGCCGCCGGAGAGCTTTTCGCCCATCTCGCCCACGTTCGTGTCGTACCCGTTGGGCAGGTCGTTGACAATGAAATCGTGGCAGTGCGCGGCGCGGGCCGCGGACTCGATGTCCTCCACCGTCGCGTCGCGCCGGCCGTAGCGGATGTTCTCGGCGATGGATCGGTTGAAGAGGAACGGCGACTGCGTGACGATGCCGACGTGGTCCATGAGTGAGGCGTGCCTGATCTTGCGCACGTCGACGCCATCGATCTCCACCGCGCCCTCGATCGGGTCGTAGAAGCGGGGGATAAGGTTCAGCACCGTGGTCTTGCCAGACCCGCTTTCGCCCACGATGGCGACCACGCTTCCCCTGGGCGCGTCGAAGCTCACGTGGCGCAGCACCGGCTCGCCGCCATCGTAGGCGAATGTCACGTTCTTGAACGCGATGCCGTGGTTTAGGCCATCCATCTCGATGGCGTCCGGCGCGTCCGGCAGCCGCGCGTCCACGTCCATCAGATGCACAATGCGCTCCATGGCGGCCAGCGACTCTTGGAGCGAGTTGTAGGCCTTGGTCAAGCGCTTGATCGGCCGCGGCACCATGAACGCAAGCGCGGCAAGGCACGCGCTGAAATTCGAGAACGTCACGATCCCCTTCTTGAGCAGCACGCCGCCGGCGATCAAAATCGCGGCCAGCGCAAGGCCATTGACGAGGTCGGTCGTGGCGCTCGCCGCGGCCCGTGCGCGGATCATGCGCGTGACCTTCTCCAAGAAGCGCTGGTTCACCTGGTGGAAGTACTCGCTCTCCTCGCTCTCCATCTTGAACGCCTTGACCACGCGGATGCCGGTGAAGAGTTGCGTCATCGCGTCGGTGAGGTCGGCCAAGCGCTCGAGCGAGCGCCGGGATTGCTTGCGCACCTTGCGGCCAAAGATCTGCATGGGCAAAATGATGGCCGGCGCGCCGATGAGCGTGAGAAGCGTCAGCTCCCAACTGAAGCAAAGCGCCATGGCCAGGCCGATAACCAACTGGATGGGCTGTAGGAAGAGGTCGCCGAAGAGAAACGTGAGCGACCGTTGTGTGACGAGGATGTCGTTGGTGAGGTTGGATATCAACTCGCCGCTACGCTTGCTCTCGAAGAAGCTGAGCGAGTAGGGGAGTAGGCGGTCGCAGAGCGTGTTGCGGATGTCGACAACGGCCCCCCAAAGCACCTTCGCGCGGAAGTACGAGAGACAGAAGTTCGACACGAACATGACCGGCGCGAGCATCGCGGCGATAAGCCCGATGTGCATCAGCGAGTCGGTCCAGCGGTTCCACACCCTCAGCCACCACTGCACCTCAGGCAGCGACTTGAACCAACTCTTGACCCCCGCCTTTGCCGTGTCGGCGCTGCGTGCAGGCGTGGCCTCAGGCTCTGGCTTCTTTGCCCCATCGGCGATAAGGACATGGCCCAGCAGCGGCTTCACAAGCGAGACCTGCACCCCCATGGCGCCCGAATACACCACCATCCCCGCCACGGCGATGAGCCAGCAGCGCCAGTGGGGCAAGCCGAACTTGAACATGCGCAAGGTGAGCTTGACCGCTCGAGCGTCCATGCGTGGAATCCGGAGTGAATGCGCAGAATGGGCGTACCAAGGCGCCGGCATTGGGCAAAACGCGTGTGCCCCACTATCGCCGCGCATCGTACCACAGCCCCGGCGCGAAGTCAACGCGACGAGAAGCTCCCCGCCCCCGCTGTGGGGCCGCGGGAGCGGCTCGCTCGTAGTGGCGACCGTAAGGGCGCCCTGCTTGTAGTGGCGACCGTGAGGGCGCCCTCTGCTCCCATGGCGAATCGTCACCCGAGCGGAAGGCCCTCACGGGCCTACTACAAGCGCTCATCCGCTGTGCCGCGAGCGATGCCACAGCACAAGCACGACGCGACACGTACCCGGCCCCAGCCGATAATCAGGGGGCGCCATACGCAATAGAGATAATCAGGGGGCGCCATACGCAATAGAGGACTGAGGCGTCGAGTTCGTCATCCGCATCCGGCATTTGATTCGTAAATGAACCTTGGAAGCGTGACACGGTTCGAGTGCAATCATGTGAAGCTGCTCGCGGCGACCATCGACCTGTTGGGCCAGCGCACCGAGCAGACGTACGACGCTGCGCGGAGGCCTATCGAAGTGAAAGACGCGTTTGGCAACTCGACGACGTACCCGTACGACAGTGGGCCGGCTGACGAGCTTGAAGCATCGCCAGAATGATGGCAGCCCGATCTTCACCTTCGCAGACCAACACGATGCGGTGGGGAACATTTGACTTCTCGGCTGGCTTGTGGTTTCTTCTGCCACTTTCACATTTCCTCTTTCGGCAGGAGTCCACCCATGGCCAAGATCGCGCGAGTCGGATTCGTCGGCACCGGCGGTATCGCCAACTTCCACATGAACCATCTGGAGAAGATGGACGACGTGAAGGTCGTCGCGGTGTGCGACGTGGTGGAGGAGAAGGTCAAGAAGGCGTCCGAGCGCTTCAGCGCGCCGGCCTTTGATTGCTACAACGAGATGCTGGACAAAGTGCCCATGGACGCGCTCTACGTCTGTGTGCCGCCCTTCGCGCACGTGGGCCAGGAAGAGGCCGCAGTCAAGAAGGGCCTCGCGCTCATGGTCGAGAAGCCGGTGCACCTCGACCTAGCCAAGGCCAAGAAGATCGCCAACGCGATCACGCGCAAGGGCCTCGTGTCCGCGGCCGGTTATCAAGACCGCTACCTCGACATCATCGACCGGCTCAAGGTTTACCTCAAGGGCAAGGACGTGGGGATGGCCATGGGCTACTGGATGGGCGGGATGCCAGGCGTGCACTGGTGGCGCGTGAAGAAGGAGTCCGGCGGCCAGGCCGTCGAGCAGACGACGCACATCTTCGACATGGCGCGCTACCTCTTCGGCGAAGTCACGCACGTGCAAGCCGCGGGGCGCACCGGCCTCATGACGCACGTGCCCGACTACGACGTGGAGGACGCCAGCGCGGTCACGTGCTACTTCAAGAACGGCGTCGTGGCCACGATCTTCTCCGGCTGCTTCCTCACCGTGGGCAACAAGAGCGGCATCGACATGTGGACGCGCGACGCGTACATCGAGTACCGTGAACGCACGTCGCTCAAGATCGTGGAAAAGAGCGCGACGCTGGAGGCCAAGGTCGGAAACGACTTCGGCTTCGCGGAGGATCGCACGTTCATCGACGCGGTCAAGAAGGGCGACCCCACGCTCGTGCGTTCGAGCTACCCGGACTCGGTCAAAAGCCTCGCGGTCAGCCTCGCCGCGAACGAAGCTATGGCGACCGGCGCGAAGGTGAAGGTGAAGGCGTAGCCGCATGACGAAATAGGTCGTTGGCTCACGGACTGGTCACGGACGTCCGCGTCCGTGACCCGCCGGCGCGGACCTCCCGGTCCGCCGCGACTCCGAAGATGTCCGCTGGGGCCGGATGGTTTGCAAGCGGACGAGACGTCCGTGCCGCGTAGGTGCTGGACGAGGACGTCCAGCACCAGTGGCATTGCTGATTCCTGACTCACGGACTCTCCGATGGCCAATTCTCTGCACTCCCTCCTGGCCGACATGGTCGCGATCCGCAGCATGAACCCCATGGGGCTTCACGACCTCGGCGCCGGGTTCGGCGAACGCGACATGGCCGACTACGTGGAGGCGTTCTGCCGGAAGTATCGCATCCCGTGCGAGCGACACCTGGTGCTGCCTGGCCGCGAGAACGTCATTGCCCGGCTCGACGGCGCGGACTCGAACGCTCTCGTGCTCGAAGCGCACATGGACACGGTGCTGGGCGAGAACATGGAGATCGAGCCGTTCTCGCCGGACGTGAAGGACGGCCGGCTCTACGGCCGCGGCTCGTGCGATACGAAGGCGTCGCTCGCGGCCATGCTCATGGCGATGAAGACCGCGGCCGAGCGGCGCGGCTTGTCGCGGTCGGTGTGCCTCGCTGCGACCGCGGATGAGGAGTTTGGCTTCACCGGCGTGCAGCGCTTCATCGACCTCGGTGTGCCGGCGGCCATGGCGGTGGTGGGCGAACCGACGCAGCTCGACATTGTGGTCGCGCACAAGGGCGTGCTGCGGTGGGAGATCGAGACGCAAGGCGTGGCCGCGCATAGCTCGACGCCGGAGCGCGGTAAGAATGCGATCTACGCGATGGCGCCCGTGTTGGAGGCGATGAAGCAGTACGCGGCGAACGTCGCGAGCGACGCGGCGCATCCCCTGGCCGGTGGCAAGACCGCGAGCGTGGGCATCATCCAAGGCGGCCAGACCGTCAACACCGTGCCTGATCGCTGCACGATTCAGATTGACCGGCGCACGCTGCCGGACGAGGATCCGCAGGACGCGTTCGCGCAGGCGGTTGCGTTCCTTCGGGACCGCGTCCCCAACGATACGAACTGGCGCGCGCATGAGCCGTTCCTCACGTGCCCGGGGCTCGATGTGGCTGTGGACGCGGAGGTCGTGAAGCGGCTCCAAGCTGCGTGTAGAGGGGCCGGCCAAGAGCCGGCCCTTCGCGGAGTAGCATACGGCACGGACGCGAGCACGCTTTTCAAGGCGGGCATCCCCGCGGTCGTGTTTGGCCCCGGCGACATTCGGCAGGCCCACTCCGCGGTCGAGTACGTCGAGTTGCGGCAGGTGGAAGCCGCGCAGGCGGCGTTCGAGCGCCTGATCATGGCTTAGTGCAGCATTCTGCAAGCTCGTGCCGCCCCAAGGCGCGATCCGGCGCTGGTAGCACGCACGTCAGTGCGTTCCGCTCTGCGCCTGCGCGGTGTGGCACGGTCCAGAGACGCTCTCACGAGCGTGCGACGAACTCGGATGATCCCCACGCGGAGTTGTGAGATGCTAGACTTCGCCTGAACGGCCTTGCGGCCGCCGCGCTCGGGGTTATAATGCCCGGCCTCTCTTATCTGTCCTGTCCGACCTGACACCCAAGGAGCACCCCATGAAGATCGGCGTGAGAAACGGCTGCCTGAAGGCGGAGTGGAACGACGTGTTCGCGATCGCTCAGGAACTTGGTTTCGATGGCGTGGAATTGGACGTGGCCGCGGATTTCAAGAACTCGTTCCTGTGGGACGCGGACGCGCGCAAGGAGGTCGTCGCGCTCCAGCAGTCGACCGGCGTGCAGTTGCCGTGCATCTGCATTGGGGGCTTGTGGCAGCTCAGCCCGGCGAACCCGGACGACGCGGTCCGGGCGGAAGCCGAGGAGTTCATCATGGGGACGGTGCGCCACTGTGCGGAGATCGGCGCGTGGGCGATTCTCGCTCCGATCAACGACGGCCGCGGCGAGTGGGCGGACGGGGCCATGGAGCGTTGGGTGGACATCATGAAGCGCGTGGCCCCCGTCGCGGAGGAGTGCAAGGTGACCGTGTGCCTGGAGAACTGCGGCTGCACCGTGCAGTATCAACTCGACATGATCCAAGCCGTGGGCGCGCCCTGCGTGAAGGCTTACGTAGACATGGCCAACTTCATGGCCGCGGACTGCGATTCGGTCGAGGCGATCAAGATGCTCGGCGACAACGTGGCGCACGTGCACGCGAAAGACTTCGCAGTGGCCGATGGCAAGCGCACGAACGTGCCGCTTGGCGAGGGCATGATCGACGTGCCGGGCTGCATGGCCGCGCTCAAGGAGATCGGGTACGACGATTACGTGACGCTCGAGACGCCCCCGGGCGACGATGAAAAGGCTGAGGCCGCGAAGAACCTGGCCTATCTCAAGGCGTTGCTGTAGGAGTCCATTAGCAGAGCGGTTGGTCTCTGTCACGAAGTGCACGGAGCCCGCTTGTCCGCGCGCACGTCAGGTGTCTGGGGACACGATGCGATCCTCGTCCCCCCTCCCAGGGGGGACTACAGGGGGGGCAGCAGAGGGTGGCCGAACGGCTTCCGCCAAGGCTACCCCCCCTTCGGTTCCCCCCCTTGAAGGGGGGGATTGCGGCTCCCGCATCGCACCCCCGGCGCCAGAGACGCTCTTACGAGCGCGCTACGAGCGTCCGTCGAGCGGCATTTTGCGCATACACTACTTCCCCTCGCCCTCCGCAAGCGACTTGTAGTACGCGTCGACGAGGTCGCGGTACTCGATGGACACGTTGCGCTTGCCCGCCTCGAAGAGCTTGTCGACGTTGTCCTTCTCTCCCGTGTTGCCCTGCTTCCCGTCGCCGGTGGTTATGCCTTTGGCTAGGCCGGCGCCTTGCTGGAGCGCGATGCGCTTGGGCGCGTCGGCGCCGTCGGTTCGGATGGGCTTGAGCTTGTCCGTTTCGCGTGTGAGTGTGCTATCGGCCGGCCTATCTGGCAAGTCGAGTTGCTCGCGGTAGCGATCCACGAAGTTGCGCAACTCGGGTTCGTCCCATCCAAGTTTTTCGAGCAGCTTCGGGTCTGGGCGGCGGCGCTGCATCTGTCCAGCGAGCTTGTCGAGCATGCCGCGCACGCGCGCGGGGTCGAGGGGTCCGGCCGCGTCGCCGCGCACCGCGGGACGCGGGCCCTTCAAATCGTCGCGTTGTGCCCGTTGGCCGGGCTGGGTTGCCTGCTTGGATGCGCGGGGGCCGTCGCCGGTGGGGTTGCCGCCAGTGCTGCCGGAGGCTTGGCCGGGCGACGAGCCGGCTTGGCCGCCGGACTGGCCTTGCTGCGCGGCGTTGCTCGTGTTGGCCTGTGCGCCGGCGCCGGCTTGCCCTGGAGCGGACGCGGTTGCGGCATTGCCGGACTGAGCCTGTGCCTGCCCGGCTTGCGCGCCACTCGCGCTGGCTTGTGATGCCCCGGCTGCGGCGCCTTGCTTGCCTGCGCTGCTGTTGCTTGCCTGGGTTGGGTTGCCTTGGCCGGAGTTCGAGCCTTGCTGGGCGTTGCCCTGGCCGCCGCCACTGGTTTGGCCTTGGGACTGTGAGTTTGCCGCGCCTTTGCCTTGGGCTTCCGCGCCCTCCGCCCCCTCAGGTGGCTTCCCGTCGCCGTCGGGAGCCTGCTGGTCACGCGACTTCTGTGCGTCCCCGGCCTGCTGTTGGCCGGCCTGGCTCTGCTGGTTGCTCTGCTGGTTGGCCGCGTCAGCTTGCTCACGCGCTCCTTGCTGTTCGCCTTTGGCTTGCCCGTCGGGGTTTTGCTGGGCTTGGTCCTGTGGTGCGCCGGCCTGGGCTTGGCCTTGTGGTGTGTCCCCCTGAGCGCCTGCATCGGCGCCCGCCTGTTGCGCGGCCTCGTTGCCGGCGTTGGGCTGTGGCTGCTGTTCTCCACCAGCTTCGCCAGCCTGCTGTTGCTGCGCCTCGCGCTGGCCTTCCTGGGGCTGGGCTTTGGCTTGGGCGTCCTGTTGGTCTGGCTGGTTGCCGCGGTTCGCCTGGGCTTGGTTCTGATCTTGGTTGGCGGCATCGCGGGCCGCGTCTGGGGCTTGGGCATCTTTGGGAGCGTCGCCGGGCTGGGCCTGCTGCTGTTGCTCCTCGCCATTGGCGTTGGCGCTTTGAGGCTGCGGCGGCTTTGGTGCGGCTTTCTGCTGCGCTTGTTCGGCCTCCTTCTCCTGCTGCTCCATGTAGTCCGCGATCTTTTCGAGCGCGTCGCGATCTTGCGGCGGCACGTCGTCGAGCTTGGGCCTGGCGTCCTGAGCCAGCAGCTTCGGCTCCTCGCCCTTGGCGTCTTCGCCGGCGTCATTGTCGTTGGGCTTTGGCTCGTCAGGCTTGGCCGAGTCTTGCGTGCGGTCAGGGTTGTCGTCTGGCGCGGCAGTTTTCTCCTGCTGCTCGTTTGGCTCATTTGGCTGCGGAGGCGGGTTCTTCGCCACCTGCTGTGGCTCGACGATCTTCAGCTTGCGCTCACCGGACTTGGCGGTGTGCGAGTTCGGCCGGCAGTTATCCTCGGCCGTCAAGTAAAACGTAAGTTCATCGCCTACGACGCCAAGCTGCTGCACCGGGATGGTGCGCTGAAGGTCCGTTTGCTTCGCATTCGGCTCGATCTCGAAGTCAACAGCGCCGTGGACGTCGTGGTTGTTGGCGTAGACCAGCTTCACCGCGGCGATCCCGTAGTCGTCGGACGCGGCGCCCTGCACGAACATGTCCGCGCTCTGGGGCAGCTCCACGTCTTCGGCCGGGCTCACGAGCTTGATCGTCGGCCATTGGTCGGGCTGCGCGGTGAACGTGTACTTCACGGGCTCGCGGTTGCGCCGTCGGAAGCGGTCGTAGCACTCGATCCAGTACGTGTTGTCGCGCTCGACCTTGAACCGCACGGACATGCGCAACTCATTGCCCGTGCACCGCAGCTTCTCGCCGCTCTCGAACACGACGAACGCCTCGGCCATGGGGTTGTTGAAGCGCACCCGCACCTCGGCCATCGTGCCCACGAGCGCGTCGAAGCTGCCCTCGTCGACGGTCTTGTCCGGGAGGCCCGTGTAATCGGGCGGATGCAGCGCCACCTCGACGCCTACGACGGCCGGGTCGTAGAGCGGCTTGAGCGTGTAGTGCTCGGACTTCGCGTCGCCGGCCGTGACGTAGTACTTCACTTCGCGGCTGGGCACGGGCAGCTCCCCTCGCCACGCGCCATCGGCCCTGCGTTCGAGGACGTACGCCTGCCACCGATCGGCTCCGGTGCTCCACCACAGATCGACGCCTTTGGGCTCCTTGCCCCGCGTGCGCGCCACCACCTCGACCGTGCAGCCGGCGGGGACCGCGTCGTTGCCCGGGCGCACTTGCACGATCTGCGTGCGCGATGGCGGGGCGATGCGCTTGTAAGGAAAGAGCGCGCGCTGGAGGGAGACGATGACGCTCTTCGGCGACACGAGCCCATAGAGCACGAACACGCCGAGCAGCACCAGCAGCAGGGTCCAGGCGCGCAAGAACTTGCGCGCATCGACAACCCGCTCGACGTCAATGCGCGAGCAGAAACCTGACGCCTTGCGGCTCACGACGGCCCGAATTGCCGGGTGCACGTCGTCATCGTCGCGGAGCTGGAGGTAGCTGATGAGTTCGTTGTCGGAATCGTGGACGGCGCTTTCGATGAGTTTTGCGGCATAGAGAGCGCTGGGGCGCCGGAAGAGCCACCGGCACAGGAGCGCGACGAGCGCCGCGAGCCCCGCCACCTTGAACACCAGCAGGAACGCCACCCGGGCACGCGTGCTCAGCAGAACCGCGTGGTCGATCCAGACCTCGATGAGGAAGAATACGAGCACGCCCGCGGCAAATGCCACCGCCTCTGTTGCCGCGTCTTGTGCGCGCAGGCGCGACACCACGGCCTTCACAAGCGCGTCGGCTTTGTGCTTTGGCTTGGCCATAGGCAACACGCTCTCGCGGCGAGACCTCCCGATGTCGGTTCGTTTGGGGCCCGCATACAACCAACTAGATCGTATCCCGCTTCCGGGGGGTTGTCAAACTTGGCGCGCGTGCGGCGGAGTAGAGCGATTCTTCGGGGGCGCGCGGCGTCAGGGCTGCTTGCTTTTGACAGCCCAATCTCTGCTCGTATAATGGCGAGCCTCACATCGTGTTGTGCCTGTGCTGCCACACCGCTCGCGGAGCAGTCCCCGTCACGGTGTCCGCCGCGCGGCGGATGAGCCCCACTCAGGCGGGTTTAGTGCCTTCACTGTCAGAAACGGTCACGAAAAACAAGAAGTTGCGCGGTGCGCCTGCACCCTCGGCAGCGTATTCCGTATTTCGTATTGCGTATCTCGGATCGCGGTCCGAATACGCAATACGCAATACGGAATGCGGAATGCGGAATGCGGAATGCGGAACAGCGAACCCGCGCTCTGCACGCCACGTCTTGCCTCTGATCCATGGGGTGCAGGTCTGAACGTACGTAGTAAACTGGGCGTTCATTCCCGTGGTGCGCCGGCGCCGAATGCACATGCGCCGAAGGCGCATCACAACATAGCCCAGTGCAAGCTCGTTCGGTCGCGTCAGCGGGCGAACGAGCGCCG
>JAJRTI010000635.1 GCA_024278415.1 Planctomycetota bacterium
ATCGCCCATCTGAGGCCGTTCGCAGCGTTCAGTCGTCCCTACGGGACTAGGGTTCACTCGTGGACCCGTTTTCCCAGCACTGAAGTGCTGGGCTAGTCTCAATTGTCCCTACGGGACAGCAGATCGCCTTAAGTCAGCGCCATTGCGCCGTACGGCGCACGGTCCGGTCCGTCTCGGAGGAGGCCCTCACGGGCCTCACTACGAACGCGCCTTCGCCACCCAATCCTGTAGGACATCATCGCTCATAGAGCACTTGGCCCTCCTCAGTGATGTGCCGCATGAAGGGGTCATTCACCGCGAGCCGTTCGGCCAGTTCCGCTGGCGTGCGCACAAGGATGTCCATCGCCAGGAGTCGCGGCCGGCACGCCATGCTCACCTTGGCGCTACGCTTGGCCGGACGCTCGTCGCTTTCCATCACCACCAGCAGGTCCACATCGCTGTCAGGCCGGGGGTGCCCCCACGCGTGCGACCCCAAGAGGATGACCTTCTCCGGGGCGAAGCGCGCCACGATCCTCTGGACTACATCCTGGATGAGGTCCGACGTCACGGCCGGGGGGGGCCAGAGACTGCTCGGCATCGCTCATATCGTCATGGTCTCCTCAGAACTTTCGCACGTCATGATCATACAGCCGACGCACGCCTCCGTCAACGTCCGCCATTCCTTGCTCGTCGCTCACTGGCTGCTGGCCAGTGAGGAAGTCAGCGAAGCACGGCCTTGGCCGCGCGCTTGGGGATGTCGAACCACGTTTTGCCAGCCCGCACCACCAACCCGATCTCCGGCAAGGGCTTCCCTGCCGCGTCGACCGCGGCCGCGTGCGTGAATACCCCAGCCACGCCAACCCGCATGGTTTCGCCGATGGGAACGGGAACGACTTCGAGCCCGGCCTGTGTCTTGCGCAAGGCGACCGCGCCGTTGCAGGCCACGGGGCCGAAGTCAATGATTCGCTTCTCTCGGTTGGCGCCTTCCAGGTAGGGTCCGGGAGTGGCGCCGGGGCGAGGAGGCTCGTGGATGGGTTTCAGCGCGATCTGAGTGATCTTGCCCTCTCGCCGATCTACGAGAAGCTTGGTCACGCGCAGTTGGTCCCCTCCGGCCACGAGCGCGGCGCGGCCCGACTTGTCGTAGAGGCCCACGACGACGTCGTATGCCGGTTGCTGCTGGTCCGCGGGCGCTTTGACGCGCTGCGGCCCGTCGGCGACCGTCTCTCCGATGCGCCACTGCCGCGTGGGCTTGGGAGGGGCGTGGTCCGCCTGGAAGAGGATGCGCGGCCCATCCTTGAAGTGGCAGAAAACAGTGAAGTTGCGCGGCAGGGTTCGGCCGACTTTCCAATCGATAGTCAGGTCAAACGACCCATCGCCATTGTCCTTCCACGCGCCGAGGCTGGGCGTGACCGGCGGGGGCGGCTCAGGCGGCAGCCACTGGTGCGAACGCGCGTCCACAAACATCGTGTCGCCATATTGGGCGAAGTCCGCAATCTGGCCATGGACCACCGCCGTGTACGCGCTTGCACGCGGGCCGGCCGTTAGCATGCCAGACGGGGGAAGCGTGCGGCCCGCGACGCTCCATGGCTGATCGGAGAGGTTCACGTAGACGCGTTGGCCCCCCTCGTACGTCGCGCGAATGCGGCTCCACTCGCCCAGCCGGGAGGCCGTGCCCGCGTCCACCCAGCCGCTCCAGCCCGCGCGCTCGACGAAGTACGCGAGCCGGCGCAACTCTTGCCCGGTGTAGGCGCGGCCAAAGGCTTGCATGAGGTAATACTCGCGCACGAGCGCGTGCGGATGCCGGCGCAATTGCTGGCCGATGAACCCGGTGCGGCCGAACGCGATCTGCGTGGCGCGATACTTGTCCAGCTCACGGTCCGTCATGATGTACGTCGGCCACGAGGGCATGTTGTATCCGTCTGGCAGCCAACGTTCGTAGTAGCCGAACCCGTGGTTCGACATTTTGGGGTGGACTTTGAGCAGTTCGAACGCTACGGCTGTCGGGGTGCGATAGGTGTCCACCCCGTGGTTGCAGCCGCCGTCGTACACGCCGGCCATGTGCGGGCTCGCGGCTTCGAACACGACCGGGCCGGCGAAGGTGGCGCGGTCGTACGCGCAGAGCTGCTTCGTGTACTCGTGCGTGCGCCGGATCATGCCGCTGTCCGGGACGCGGGCGTCGAAGTCCACCCGCCACGTGGGCATGATGTCGTGGTAGGCCGCGTCGCAGTCGTAGCGGCGCTTGACCTCGGGCGTGAACCGCCGCGCGTAGTCCATGAGCCGCGACGGCTTGAGAATCCGCGCGCGGACGGAGCCGTTGTTCCAGCCGAGCTGCGGCTTGCCGTCGGGCGAGAGCGCGCAGTCCTCCCGCCGGAACGCCTCCGCGTTCGGGTAGTAGTCGTAGAAGTTCTCGTGCACGCAGAACCGGTGCCCGAGTTTCTGCGCGGCCATGGAGAGCCGGCGGAGCGCGGCGTCGCCGCCTTGCTTCGCGTTCGCCGGCATGATGTTGGGGTAGGTGTGGTCGTATCCGTCTCGCTGCCACACGTGCTTGATGATCAGGAACTGCGTCACGCCGTAGCGGGCCAGGCCTTGGAGCCATTGTTCGTCCTCCGCGAACGTCCCGCGCCACACGTCCATGACGACTCGGTGCGCGAGTTCGCTCAGGAAGGGCGAGGGGGCATGGGGCACGTTGGGCAGCGTCTCCTCGTAGCGCCGGCTCACGGTGAGGTAGAACGTGTCGCGCATGGCCCGGCGCCGGCCGTTGGTGAGCGGGCTGTAACGCGTGCGCGCGGCGCTTCCGCCCACGCTGGACGCGTCCGACTGCCACAAATCCGCGAATGCGGCCACGTACACGCGCTGCGGGTGGTATCGGGGCGCAGGCCCCACGCAGAACGCGGTGGCCACGCGCGGGCCGCCTTTCGTCCGCACCTCGAACCCGTCGAAACGGTTCGGTTTGCCCGCGAGCGAGAGCGCGAGCGACTTGCCTTCCGGCCGCAGCCGCGCGGTGAGTTCAACCGTATCTGGCGCATTCGC
>JAJRTI010000636.1 GCA_024278415.1 Planctomycetota bacterium
GGTCGCCCCTCGATTCGGGAGGAACAGCACAAGTGGCTGATGCTCCCCAACAAGACGACACCTTTGGCCAAGTTGACGGGCTCTCAAGACTGAGGCGACCCACCCCCTGCCCCCTCCCTGCAAGGGAGGGGGCGCCGCCCCGCCCCGTCCCCCCTTCTAGGGGGGACCACAGGGGGGTCGTCCCTCGATTCGGGAGGAACAGCACAAGTGGCTGATGCTCCCCAACAAGACGACACCTTCCGTGCGCTCTACCCCTTCGAGCCGCACTACCACGCGGTCGGCGAGCATCGCCTGCACTACCTCGACGAAGGCGAAGGCGAGCCGGTGCTCATGCTGCACGGCAACCCCACGTGGTCGTTCTACTACCGCCGGCTCGCGGCCGCGCTCAAGGACTCACATCGGGTGATCGCGCCGGATCACATGGGCTGCGGGTTCAGCGACAAGCCGCAGGACTACGACTACACGCTCTCGACGCACATCGAGAACCTCGAAAGCCTCGTCGCCGCGCTCAATCTCAAGCGTATCACGCTCGTGCTCCACGATTGGGGCGGCGCAATCGGCATGGGCTACGCGACGCGGCATCCGGAGAACATCGCGCGCATC
This sequence comes from Planctomycetota bacterium, assembly GCA_024278415.1. Next base: position 604 of record JAJRTI010000636.1, read on the forward strand.
GTCGTGCTCAACACGGCCGCGTTCTTCGTGAACCGCGTGCCGCTTCGGATCGCGATCTGCCGCCTTCCGTTCTTCGGCGCAGTCGCCGTGCGCGGCCTGAACGGCTTCGCCCGCGCTGCGTTGACCATGGCCGTGCACCATCACGACCGCATGACGCCGGACGTGCGCCGGGGCTATCTGTTGCCGTACGACTCTTGGGCGAACCGCGTCGCGGTGCACCAGTTCGTGCTCGACATTCCGAGGCGGCCGAGCGACCGAAGCTATCAGACGCTTCGCGAGATCGAGGACGGCTTGCCCGCGCTCGTCGACACGCCGATGCTGATACAATGGGGTGCGCGGGACTGGTGCTTCGACATGACCTTCCTCGACGAGTGGCGCAAGCGCTTCCCTGAGGCCGAGGTGGACGTCTATGACGACGCGGCGCACTATGTCCTCGAGGATGCGCACGAGCGAATCATCCCCCGCGTTCAGCAATTCCTCTCTTCGGAGTCCCATCTGTAGCCGCGCCCGCCAGGGTGCGGGAGCTTGACGCGCGTTTCGTACCCGCATGCTGGCGCATGCGGCTACAATTCTTCAGTTCGGAGTCCCGCCTTTAGGCGGTCTGCTACGGAGCGGCTCCCTGTTACCAATGTTTGGCCTGAGCGCGTCGAACAGCAACTCTTGAAGGATGCCTGCATGACAGATGACCTATCCTTCCTGACTGCTACGCAGAAGGGCGCGATAGCGGAGAACCTCGTCGCCAATCGCATCATCATCGAGTCGGACGGTCAACTTGCTCCCTTTGTGCCTGTGGCCGACGACGATGGGCTGGACATGCTTGTGTACGACAAGAAATCGGGGAAAGTGCTTCCGATCCAGATCAAGTCCCGCATGAAGACGCTCAGACGCTCACCAAAGGTCGTGCACTTTGAGGTGCGTAAGGCCACATTGAAGCAAGGTAGGCGCGGTGCCGTTCTGGCTGTGCTGTTGAGCGAGGACATGAAAAACGTGCTGCAAGCGTGGTTCATCCCTATGCGGGACCTCCCTACGATTGCGAAAGAGACTGCAACGAAGTACGTGATGCGCATGAGCAGCGACTGCTCGTCCAAAGACAAGTATAGCCCGTACCGATGCGGGAGCATCGGCGAAGTAGCGGCCCGCTTGAAGGAACTTCTGTTGGCCTGAACTCCTGCACGCACCAGGCTAACCTACAGCACAATGTGACTACCGTGGACGAACTAGCTAACACCTGCAACATCGCCTCCCGCCTGCGCGACATGGCCGCGCGCAGGCCATTCAAGCGCGCGGTCGTGTTCCCTGCCGGTCGCGACAAGCGGGGCCGCGTCGCGTACTCGCACCTCACCTTCCAGCAACTCGACCGCGACAGCGACGCGTACGCACGGGGATTCTATCGAATCGGGATCGACCGCGGCGTGCGCACGCTGCTCATGGTGCGGCCGAGTCTGGAGTTCATCTCGCTCACCTTCGCACTCTTCAAGACCGGCGCGGTGCCGGTGATGATCGACCCCGGCATGGGCAAGGATCGCCTGCTGGAGTGCATCGCCGGCGCGGAGCCGGAGGCGCTCATCGGCGTCCCGCTCGCGCACGTCGCGCGCAAGCTTTACCCGCGCGCGTTCAAGTCCGTCACCCACGCGGTCACCGTGGGCCGACGCTGGTTCTGGGGCGGATACACACTCAACCAACTGCACGACGAGCGCGGCGAACCATTCGACATGGCGCGCACCGAGGCCGACGAGCTTGCCGCGATCCTCTTCACCACCGGCAGCACCGGCCCGGCCAAGGGCGTCGAGTACGAGCATGGCATGTTCGACGCGCAATGTGACCTCATCCGCGAGACGTACGGCATGACGCCGGACGACATCGACTTGCCCACGTTCCCGCTGTTCGCTCTGTTCTCCGTCGCGCTCGGCATGACCGCAGTCATCCCCGACATGGACCCCACGCGGCCGGCCGAGGTCGATCCGGCAAAAATCATCGAGGCCGTCCACAACCAAGGCTGCACATTTTCATTCGGCTCCCCGGCGCTGTGGGGCAAGGTGACGCAATACTGCGTGGACCGCGGCGTAAAACTGCCGTCGCTGCGCACCGTGCTCATGGCCGGCGCGCCGGTGCCGCCTGAAGTGCACGAGCGCTTCAAGGAGATACTTCCCCCAGACGGTGAAACGCACACGCCATACGGCGCGACCGAGTCGCTGCCCGCGACCGACATGACCGGCTCGGAGGTGCTAGCGGAGACGGCCAAAGCCACCGCGGCGGGGAAAGGGACATGCGTGGGCCGGCCCGTGCACAGCGTCGCCGTCGAGATCATCAAGCTCACCGACGACGTCATCGAGGAGTGGAGCGACGACCTCGTGCTGCCGCCCGGCGAAATCGGCGAGATCGTGGTCAAGGGCCCCACGGTCACCAAGCGCTACTTTCGCCGCGACGACGCCACCGCTCTCGCCAAGATTCGCGACGGCGACACGATCCGGCATCGCATCGGCGACCTGGGCTACAAGGACGAGAAGGGACGCATCTGGTTCTGCGGGCGCAAGTCGCATCGGGTAGAGACGCCGAACGGCATCCTCTACACGGTCTGCTGCGAAGCGATCTTCAATCAGCACCCCGACGTGAAGCGCTCCGCTCTCGTCGGCATTGGTGAGCGGCCCAACCAGCGCCCGGTCATTGTGATCGAAC
>JAJRTI010000637.1 GCA_024278415.1 Planctomycetota bacterium
GATGGTGGCGTGCCCGGAGGAGATCGCATTCAGGATGGGATACATCGACGCGAGGGATCTGCGCGGGCTTGCCAGGGAGATGGCGGACAACGATTACCGGGAGCAGTTGCTTCGGGTCGTGGCCCTGCGCGAGAGCGCCTGAACCGCATCACTCACCAGCCCGGAACAGACAACGTCGGAAGCTTGGACCTGACAGGTGCTTCTAGCGGCTCGCCACTGGACTGGGATCTGACAGACTGCGTGCGAAGCCGAGGGAGGGCTGGCCCTTCGGGCGAGCCCAGTCGGGCACATCTGCAGCGTCAGACGGGCCCTCTGCGTGCCTGAGCACGCGATCGGCCCGCCTTCCTTGCACCTGCACCCCGTCTGGACTCGTGAGAGACGCGGCCTAGAACCCACGACTGGCACAGAACGGATCAAAAGGGGGCCGTTCCGGGGGCCGATGCGCGCAGGATTGACGCGGAACGGCTCAATCTGACGGGCCGCGGATGCGTGTATGAGCCGAATCGGAGCGAAACGGCCTGTCCGGGGGCCGTCTTCGTCTTCCAGCAGACTTCCCGGCTTGCCGTGCGACGAAGCCTTCCAGGATCCTATCCCGGGCAGAGGGGCGCCTTTTTATCACTCCACTTCCACAGAAGCCGACTCAGGCGGGGTTTGTGTTGAGACGTGTTGCGCTCAGGACGCAGGCACACCGGTTGATGACCACAAACGCGTCACGCCGGCGGCGAATGGGCACCGATGTTGCGTAACGGTGATTCGAACCGACGCTCACGCACCTGGGAGTCCTCCATGCACGTCGTGATCAACGCACTTGCCGTCGCCGGGAACATGTCAGGCATCGGCCACCACACGCGCAACCTCATCCATGGGTTGGCCCAGGTCGACCGCGACCACCACTATACGCTGCTGGTCCGGCCACGACGAGATCGCGGGAAGCTCGTGGACAGCGACCGCTTCGCCGAGTACGAGGTCCGCGCGTCTCACGCGGGATGGGAGCAGCTTCAGCTTCCCAGCCTCCTCGATGCACTCGATGCGAACGTGTATCACTCCACGGTGCTGGCCGCGCCGGTCGCGAGCCCCTGTGCGGTCGTGGTGACCGTGCACGACGTGATCCCCCGGCTCTTTCCCCATCTGACCCCGCCCGAGTTACGGGAGTACTTCCAGGCGAACGTCACGGCCTCGGTTGCATGCGCGGCGCGGATCATCGCGGTCTCCAAGAACACGCAGCGCGACTTGACGCAACTGTACGGCGTGCCAGAGAAGAAGATCAAGGTCGTGTACCAGGCGGCATCGGACCACTTCCGGCCGCTCAAACCGACGCAGAAGGTCACTGCGCTCACCACCTTGGCTCGTCACGGCATTCGAGGGCGGTACGTGCTGTTCGTGGGCACGGTGGAGCAGCGCAAGAACGTGCCGGGATTGCTGCAGGCCTTTGCGTCCCTGCCGCAGGGCGCGTCCCCGATCCAACTCGTGGTGGCGGGCGGCACGCACCAGGTGGACTTCGACTTGCCGGGCTGGATCGACGCGCTCGATTTGGGCCGACGGGTGGTCCTGACCGGCCCCCTGCCCGACGACGCCATGCCCTACCTATACGGCATGGCCGAGGCGTTCGTGTTCCCGTCGCTGTATGAGGGCTTCGGCCTGCCGGTGCTGGAGGCCATGTCCTGCGGCGTGCCGGTGGTGACTTCGCACACGTCGTCGCTTCCGGAGATTGCCAAGGACGCAGCCCTGCTGATCAACCCCTACGACCCGGACGACATCGCCCGCGGGTTGGGCCGGGTGCTTCGCGACCGGAACCTTCGGGAGCGCATGGTCAAGCGCGGGCTGCGCCGGGCCAAGCAGTTCTCCCTGGAGCGCGAGGCCGGCATGACGATCGCGACGTACGAGAGCGCTCTGACCGACACCTCCAAGGCCAAGACGGAGACAGACACATGAGAATCGCTGTGGACGCCCGATCAGTCTTCCCCGGGTGCGGCGGCATCGGCCGTTACACCCAGAACTTGGCCGCGCACATGCCCGCGCTGTCGCCACAGGACGAGTTTGTCCTGTTCTGCTGCACCGCGAAGGGCGCGATGCGTGTGGCCCAGGCCCCCAACACTCGGGAGGAGGTCTTCCAGACGGGGATGATGGACGCGATGTGGGAGCAGTTGAGCCTGCCGAACGAACTCGCGCGGGTCGAGGCCGACGCGTACCACTCGCCCATGTTCACGCTCCCCGCGGTCACGGCCTGTCCCACGGTCGTGACCATTCACGACGTGGTGTTCGAGACCCATCCGGAGTGGGTGGGCGACAAGCTGTGCAGCTACCTGAGCAAGTGGTCGCGGTTCGCGGCGCAGACCGCCACTCGGATCGTTACGGTCTCGGAGTTCTCCAAGCAGGAGATCGTGCGCGTGTACGGCGTGGATCCCAACCGAGTAGATGTCACGTTGGAGGCCGCAGACCGGCGCTTCTTCCCCATCGAAGAGCGGGATCACGTGGAGCGGGTCGCGGCCAAACACGGGCTGCCCGAGCAGTGCCTGCTGTACGTGGGTTCCATGGAGACCAAGAAGAACATCGAGAACCTGCTCGTCGCGTTCAAGCGGGCCGTCGACCAGGCAGGCCTGCCCCACAAGCTCGCGCTCGTGGGCGGCCGCGGGGGACAGGCGCTGGACCTGGACGCGCTCCTCGACCGGCACGGATGTCGGGAGCTGGTCGTGCGGCCCGGCTACGTGCCCGACGGGGACCTGCCGTTCATCTACAACGCCGCGGAGGCCTTCATCTATCCGTCGTTATACGAGGGGTTCGGCCTGCCGCCGCTGGAGGCCATGGCCTGCGGCGTCCCGGTCATCAGCTCCAACGCGACCTCGCTGCCAGAGGTGGTCGGCGATGCCGGGGTGCTGGTCGACCCGGAGGACACGGACTCCATGGCCGAGGCCATCGCGGGCGTGCTGACTGACGAAGGACAGCGCAGTGACCTCCGACAGAAGGGCCTGACTCGGGCGGCGGAGTTCTCCTGGGAGCAGACGGCTCGGCAGACGCTGGACGTGTACCGGCAAGCAGTCGAAGGGGACGACGCTAGCCCCGACCCTCAACCACAGCCTGAGCCGGTCGTGTTGCCGGCCGATCCACTCGCCTCGGCAGACGCGGAACCGGAAGGCGAGGAAGCCGATCCAGAGCAACCCGAGTGAACGCCAAGACGGAGAACTCCCGCATGAAAGTGCTGCACATCTCTTCCGAGTACCCGCCCCAGGAAGTCTTCGGCCTGGGCATGGCCGTCGAGGAGCTGGCCAAGGCCTCCGCGCGGCTGGGGCACGAGGTGCACGTGGTCACCAACAGCATCCAGGGCAAGGACCAGGACGTGGTGGCGGACTGCGTCCAGGTGCATCGCATCCCGTTCCCGCCGCCGCCCAAGCCTCCGGACGGTACGTCCTGCGTGGTGCAGTTTAACGTGGCGGCGCTCGAGACGGCTGTGAAGGCGCTCCGCCGGATTGGCGACGTGGATCTGATCCACGTGCACGACTGGCTCGTCGTGCTGGCCGGGCGAATGCTCCAGACCATCATCGACCGGCCGCTGGTGCTCACGGTGCACGACACGTCAATGGGCAAGCATTTTGGCAAGCTGGGCCCGGCCGAGGCGTACGCCGCGGAGCTGGAGCGTTGGGGCTCGCACGACGCGACGAGGGTCATCTGCTGCAGCGACCACGTACGCCGCGAGCTGGCGGGCGTTTACGAGGTGGCCGAGGACAAGATCGTCATTATCCCCTGCGGCGTGAACCCCGATCGGTTCGCGGTTGAAGTGTACCGAGCCGCGTTCCGCAGCACGTTCGAAACGCCCGGATCGACGTTCGACAAGTTGGCGCTCTACGTGGGGCGCTTGGATCAGGAGAAGGGCATCGAGGTGCTGCTCGACGCGATGGCGCAGGTGGTCGAGGCCGGGGTGCGCGCGAAGCTCGTGGTGGCCGGCAAGGGCGCGCGGGAGCGGGATCTGCGCGAGCGCGCGGCCAAGCTGCAGTTGGGCGACGCAGTCTGCTTTGCCGGGTACTGCGGCGGCTCCGCACTGAGCGCGCTGTTTCAGTGTGCGGACGTGCTCGTGTGCCCCAGCCTGTACGAGCCGTTCGGCATTGTGGCGCTCGAAGGCATGGTCAACGGCACGCCGGTGATCGTGTCCGATACGGGAGGGCTCAGCGAGATCGTGTGTGACGATGCGGTGGGCATGTGCGTGCCTCCCGGCGACGCGGCCGCGCTCGCGCAGGCGCTGCAGAAGGTGCTGGGCGACGACGAACTCGCGCAGGGCCTCGGGGCTGCCGGGCAGGCGCGAGCGCGGGAGGTGTACAGCTGGGACCGCATCGCGGTGGAGACCGTGAACGTGTACGAGCGCGCGATCCACCCTGATACGGTGCTTGAGGACTAAGCCATGAAGATCACGGCCGGCATCCGTGTGAAGAACGGCGAGCCCTTCGCGGAGGAGTGCCTTCGCGACCTGAGCGAGTACGTGGACGAGATCGTCGTGTTCGACAACGGGTCCACGGATCGCACCGTGGACATCTGCCGCGGCTTCAAGAAGGTGAGCGACATCATCGTGTGGGAGCGGAGCTTCTTCCACGAAGGCATGGACCGCAACGTGGTGGTTGCGATGGCCAAGAACACCAATCCCGACTGGATTCTGCTCCCGGATATCGACGAGGTGTTCGAGGACCGGATGAAGCCGGAGATCCACAGGCTGGTGAGCCAACAGGAGTTCGTCCTATTCGGCTTCCGGTTCTACCACTTCTGGCGCTCACGCACGCACTACCGCGTGGACGGCAAGTGGGGGGAGGAGATCCAAAGACATGCCATTGCCCGGCTCGTGCGGAACCAGCCCGGTCTGCACTACCCGGTGGCGCGGCCCTTGGATGGGGCCCAGATCTCGGGCGTGGTGGGCCGGTGCGCGGTCTCGGATATTCGCGTCAAGCACTACGGCCACCTCCACGCCGATCTGTCACTCCAGAAGTACCACATGTACTCCGCGGCGGACCCCGACCACGACTACTCGCACATGATCGACGAGACCGGCCTCGAACTCGAAGAGTGGGTCGAATGACGCGTGACATTCCCATCGCACGCCGGCGCACTTGACCATGCCAGACGCCACAACCGAAGGAACGCACATCATGCAGCTTTCGCTAGTCATCCCCGTCTTCAATGGGCTTGAGTATCTGAAGCTCCTGCTGAAGAGCATCGAGCGCCATTCGTCTCAGGAGCATGAGATCGTCATCTACAGCGATGGCTCCACGGACGGCACGGAGGAGTTTCTTGCCGGTTTGTCCGGCGCGGTGACCGCGCACAGCCCGGACAATGACGGCATCTGCACGGCCGTGAATCGAGCCATGGCCATGGCGAGTGGACACGCGCTGTTTCTGCTCAACAGCGACCACGTGCTGGGGCCCCGATGGGACGTGAACCTCCTGCGCTGGCTGGGCGGGAGCCGGCGTGTGGTGTCGGCCACTTGCATCGAGCCCGGGCTCGTCCCAGTCGCCCCGTTCTTCATCGCGTACAACTGCGGCCGTACGTGGCAGGACTTCAGTTGGGAGCGGTTCGAGATGGCGGCCACGCGATCGGCCAAGCCCACGGCCCAGCCCGGCGTCAACCATCCCTTCGCAATCACCAAGGCCCTGTGGGACGAGATTGGCGGCTTGGACGAGCGCTTCAATCCCGGCCCGGCCAGCGACCCTGACCTGTTCTACAGGCTCACGCTCTCAGGCGCCATCATGATCCGTGCGGACGACGTGGTGCTCTACCACTTCAGCGGCAAGTCCAGTCGCATGGCCGACGAGGCCAAGTCTGAGCACGCGGTTTGGCGCGGCCACACGGAGCGGTGCAATCGGCTGTTCGTGGCCAAGTGGGGCGAGTACTACGGCCAGACGTTCGGCGAAGTGCCGCAACCGGGTCCCGTCGCCCAGTCACGGTTCAGAGGTCTCTCGGTCAAGAACAGCGCGGTCGAGTCCGCGCACGCGGAGCCCGTCGCGTAATAGGAGCATCGGACACCTGTCATGCGCATTGCCATAGACATTCGCTCTGTCGGCCCCGGCATGGACGGTGTGGGCTACTACACCGCGCAACTCGTGCGCGCGCTCGCGCAGGTGGCCACCGGGCACGAGATCTTCCTCATCACGGCCCAGCCACGGTCGATCGTGCCAGCCGACGCGCCGGTGCCCGTCCACCAGATCGTCACGCCGGTGCGGCTGGGACAGACGCGCGACGAGCAGCTCCATCTCCCCGCCATCGCCAAGCAGTACGATATCGACGTGTTCCACGGCCCCGGGTTCATGTGCCCGGTCGCGAACCCCTGCAAGACGGTCGTGACCGTGCACGACCTGATCTACATGATCTACCCGCAATTCTACGAAGCCGACTTCCGCACGCACATGAACCAGTGGGTGGCCGCGTCCGTCGCGGCCGCGGACCACGTCATCGCGGTGTCCGAATGCACCAAGCGCGACCTCGAGACTCGGCTGCACGCGTCGGCCCAGAAGATCACGGTGACCCCGGAGGCGGCCGGCGAAGAGTTCAGGCCCGTGGACGGGGCCGAGACCGCCTCCGTTCGGGCCCGATATCGGCTCACTGGCGAGTACGTGCTGGCCGTGGGCTTGGCTCAGCCGAGGAAGAACATCACGGCCTTGCTCCACGTGTTCAAGGAGTTGTTGGTCAACGGACTGACAGGCTGGCAGTTGGTCGTGGTGGGGGGATATCCAGTCGCCTCATGCGTGATTCCTCAACTGGTGCGTGACCTTGGGCTGTCGGAGCACGTCGTGATCGCTGGTTACGTCCCGCGGGACGACTTGCCCCGGCTCTACAGCGGCGCAGGCCTATTCGTGTTCCCGTCTCTGTACGAGGGCTTTGGCTTGCCCGTCCTCGAAGCCATGGCGTGCGGCGCGCCCGTCATCTGCTCGAACACCTCATCCTTGCCGGAAGTGGCGGGCGACTCCGCGCTCACGGTGGATCCCACAGACCCGTCGAGCATCCGAGAGGCTGTCTCCAAGTGCATTGGCGACCCCGGGTTGCGCGAGGCGTTGAGGGCCAAAGGGCTGGTGCGCGCAAAGCAGTTCACTTGGCGACGCGCGGCCGAGCAAACGCTCAGAGTCTACGAGTCGCTAGTCGACACCCTCCGAGAGCCCTGTACCCTGCCGCAGGCGATGGCCGCGCTGCGGACCGTGCCGGCGAACAGCGCCAGCCATATCGGCATTGTGGCGCCTTGGGACACCGAATGCGGCATTGCCGAGTACTCCCGATTCCTGAGGAACGCGCTGCGCGGCATCGGCTGTGAGGCCGCTGTGCTCGCCGAGCAATCGCCGGCGGCCAAGCCCGAACAAGGCGTGCTGCCATGCTGGAGCCGGGGACGTTCCCTTGAAGGGCTGGTCCAGACCGTGTCGAGGGAGCGCATCAATGTGGTGCACGTGCAGTTCCACGAGGCGTTCTTCTTCCGCGTGCGGCACTACCAGGACTTCGTTCAGGCTATGGCGAAGATGGGAGTCCGCGTGGTGCTGACCGTGCACGAACTCCACGACCGCAGCGATACGGAGTACTTCCGTGGTCCGGTGCACCTGATCGTGCACAACCGGGACTGCTTCAGTTGGCTGCGCGCACGAGGCGTGTCCTGCCCCATCGAGGTCATTCCCCACGGCATCGTCACGCCGGTGCCCAATGAGCAAACAACCGGCGGGAGCCCGCCCGGAGAACGCGCCCCTTCCACCGGCCCGCTGCTCATGTCCTGCGGGTTCGTGTTCCCCAAGAAGGGGTACGAGCGCGTCATCATGGCGCTCCCGGAACTCGTCGAGTCCTACCCGGACTTACGTTACCAGATCGTCGGCTCCACGGGCGAACCCGGCAGCCTGTCCGCACGGTATCGCGAGATGCTGGCCGGCATGGCCCAGGAGCTTGGCGTCGAGACGTACGTCTGTTTCCAGGAGGAGTACGCGGACCTGCCGCCGCTTCAGGCTGCGCTGAGCAGAGCCGACGCAGCCGTGTTCCCCTACGCCGACTCTACACAGGGCGCGAGCGGCGCGGTCCAGATCGCACTGGGCGCCGGCGCGACGGTTGTGGCGTCGGACGCTCCCTTCTTCGCCGACCTGGGGAGCGCAGTGCTCCGCTTCCGCACCGACGAGGAACTCGTCCAGGCCATCCGCACCGCGCTGGAGCCGGGAGACGCGCGCGTCGCCGTCCTCCGGCAAGCCCAGGCCTTGGTCGCCGAGCGATGCTGGCCCAAGGTCGCACAACAGCACGCTGCGCTCTACGCGCAACTAGGACGTCGCCATGAGAATCGCCGTTGATGCCCGACTGGTCCACACGCTGAAGGCCGGCAGCGGCCACTACTGCTGCAATCTGCTCCGGGCGCTTGGCGAAGCGGACGACCGGAACGAGTACGTCCTCTTCACGGGCCCGGCCTATGAGCAGCCGCCAGTGGTTGACCGGCCGGACTTCCTGGAAGTCCGTTCGCCGCGGGCCACGCTCATGAGCCCCAACTGGGAGCAGTTCGAGCTGCCGCGCGTGCTCGCTGTGCACGCAGCAGACTTGCTGCTCTCCTTCACACTCGTGCTCCCCCTGCTCTGTCCCGTGCCTACCGTGACCGTCCTCTACGACATTGGGTTCGAACTCTTCCCAGAGTTCTACGCTCCAGGCCTCAGGGACTACCTGCGGGCCTGGGTGCCGGCGTCGCTCCACGCGGCCACCCGCATCGTGGCCATCTCGGAAGCGACGCGACGCGACGCGGTGGCCCTGTACGACCAGGGCCAGCCAGACTGCGAGCCCATCGCCGGGCGCACGCAGGTGGTCTACCCGGCCGTGTCGGAATCGTTCCGACCAGCCGTGGACCCCGAACAAGCCCGGTCCACAGCCAAACGTTACGGTCTGACCGGCCCGTACGCGTTGACGGTGTGCAGCCTGGAGAGGAACAAGAATCTCCCCCGGGTGATCGAGGCGTTCGCGGGACTCAGGGTCCGTGCACCAGAGAGCGACCTTTCCCTCGCGCTGGTCGGTCGGCCGGGTCCTGCACTGGGCGAGATCCAGCGGCTGACAGGCAAGCACGGCCTCAATGGGCGAGTCGTCGTGACGGGGTACGTGCCGGACAAAGACCTGCCCGCGCTGTACCAGTGTGCGGAGATGTTCGTGTTCCCATCGCTCTACGAGGGGTTTGGACTGCCGCCGCTCGAAGCCATGTCGTGCGGAACTCCGGTGATCGTGTCCGACCGCGCGTCGCTGCCCGAGGTCGTGGGCGAAGCCGGCATGCTAGTGGACCTCGAATCGCCTGATGCGATCGCGGGCGCGATGCAACGTCTGCTTCAGGAGCCTGACCTGCGTTCCGAACTGAGCCGACGCGGCCTGGAGCAGGCGCAGCGCTTCTCATGGCGCACGACGGCCGAACAGTTCCTCGGCCTCATGGAACGAGTGCAATCGGAGCGACGGGAGGCGCGCGCAGGCGCTGCCCCCAAGCCTGCACGCTCTCCTCAGACACAGGAGTCACAGTGATGATCAAGAGACTGAACCCGGACACACGCGTGCGGCAGAAACGGGCTCCAGCCGAGCCTGACGTCCACGTCGTGGAGGCGCTTGGCAAGCACTTCGCCTATGACAGCAACTCCATGGCGGCGTTCGAGGTCGACCCCAGCACTGCTGACCTTGTCCGAGAGGGCGACTATGGCGAGTTGGGCTCCGACTTTGGCGTGGCCTGGCGCCCTCATTTCAACCTGCTTTCCAAGCCGAAGGTCCGGCACTTAGTCCTGGAGGCGACGCATGCCTGCAACCTGGCCTGCCGCTACTGCTTCGTGCGCAACTACTACGACGACCAGTCAGGCCACATGTCGTTCGAGACCGCCTATCACGCGATCAACGCGCTGCTGTTGGCCAGCCCCACGAGCCTAAACGTGGGCTTCTTCGGCGGCGAGGCGCTGCTCAACTTCAAGCTGATCGAGCAAGTAGTCACGTATGTGGAGGAACTTGTCAGCGAGGTGTACGTGCCGTGCAAGTTCAGCATGACCACGAACGCCACGCTCATGACGGCCGAGATCGCCCAGTTCCTCGACAGCCACGCCTTCTCGCTCATTGTGTCGCTGGACGGAGACGAGGAGACGCACAACCACATGCGACCCACCTGCCGGCAGGGCTTCAACAGCCATGCCATGACCATGGCCGGGCTGCAGCATCTCAAGGGCTTGCCCATCGCGCGGCGCCTGACGCTGCGTTCGACCTTCACGGGACTGAGCGCGCAGCTCGTGGAGCGACTCGAGTACCTGAACAACCTGATCGAGCAGGGGATCGGTTCGCACGCGTCGGTCGAGCCGTGTAGCCTCAACGAGTCGGCCTGCATTAACCTGCCAGACGGCCACCCGCTGAGCATCACGACTGAGAAGGCGCAGGCCCTCAATTCCGAGTACGCCGAGGCCGCCCAGTGGCTCGTGGACCGTGTGCGCAACGGGAGGCCAGCCCGGTTCCACCACTTCTACAAGATGGTCGAGCGCTTGCTGTGGGGCATTGTGTCGCCCACCGAGTGTGGCGCCGGCATGGGCTACGCGGCCGTGGGGCCAGACGGCACGATCTACGCCTGCCACCGGGAAGGCGCCTCGGCAATTGGCAGCCTCGATGCCGGCATTGACGAGGCGTCGCGCTCGAAGTGGGCCGACAATCGCTGGTGCCAGCGCGAGCGATGCCCGGAGTGTTGGCTCCGGCACGTGTGTGGCGGCGGGTGCAGGCTGGACTCACTGGACCGATACGGCGACATCCGGTGCCCCGACGAGGCCGCCTGTGTCTTCAAGTCGCACTGGATCAAGTATGCCATGTGGATCATGTCGGAGTTGACCCTCGATCAGCTCAAGGCGTACGCGCCCTGTCCGCGCGGCCGGCGTAAGCAATCAGAGCCGCGAAGGCCCGATCGGTGCCCCAAGTGTGGCAGGAAGCCTGGCCGGCCCACAGCGCAGCCTGCTGAGGAAGCAGACCCCTAGCACTAGACAGCGGAGCGTTTGGCATCGACCTCCCCGAGCTACCGCAGGCGAAGGCCTGCGGACAACTTCAGACAAGCGAGTGGCATCATGAAGATTCTCGTCATCACCCCTGAATACCCCCCCGACGAACACTACGTCATCGGCCGGTGGGCTCGGGGCCTCAGCACGGCTCTGGCCGAGCGCGGGCACGAGGCCCACGTGCTCGTGCCGAGGAATCCCAGCGCTGCCCCCCAAGGGAACTCCGCGGACGGGGTCACGGTCCACGAACTGCCTGTCACCGTCCCGGTTCGCGGCCACATCTGGGTCGCGGACGTGATCCAGCAGAACGTGGGCCTGCTAGCGGAGGGGGTCCGGGCTCTCATGGCCTCGGAGGACTTCGACGTCGTCCACGCGCATGGGTGGCAGGGAGCGCTGGCCGCGAGCGCGGTCAAGCAGGTAGGCGGCATGCCCTTCGTCCTGAGCCTGCACGACTGCGAGCGCGTGAAGGCTGGCGGCCAGATGGCGGCGGACCAAGCCTACATCGCTGAGATGGAGGCCTGGGCCGGCGAACAGGCCGACGTGGTCCTGTGCGACAGCCACGCGCTCAAGCACATGCTTGTGACCGAGGCCGGCCTGCCGCACGAGAAGCTGCACGTGATTCCGCCTGGCGTGGCCATTGAGGACGGACCGGCCGACAGCAACGTCGAACTCTTCCGGCACCACATCTTCGCGGCGCCGGACCAGAAGCTCGTGGCGTTCGTGGGCCGGCTGACCCCAAGCAAGCGTGTCGATGTCCTGCTCGAGGCCGCGCAGCGCCTGTTGCCCGTGTACCCGCAGGTCCGCTTCGCGGTGGCAGGAGGCGGGCCGCTGCTGGACGGACTCCGCGGGCAAGTCGCACAGCGCCGGCTGGAGCGACACGTCATCTTCACCGAGTACATCACAGGCGACGTTCTGAACTGCCTCTACAGGGCCGCGGATCTCGTGGTTTGTCCGGGGATCCATGAGCCCAGCGGCATGGTGGCGCTGGAGGCCATGGCGCATCACACGCCGGTGATTGCATCGGCCCCCGGCGTGCATGCAGAACTCATCGAGCCGTGGCGGACCGGCGTCCTCGTGCCCCCTGGCGAGCCCAATGCGCTGGCCCAGGCCATCGTGCGCCTGCTGTATCTGGAGGATGAGGCCAATACCATGGCGGACAACGCCCATGAGCACGTGGCGCAGCGGTTCTCCTGGATGGACACCGCGGAGACGGTGGCGCGCGTCTACGAGCGACTGACATCCGGGCCGCAATCCAACGCTTCAGTGGAGCCAGCGGCTCGGCCTCAGGCCAAGGTGACGTCCCTGGCTGCCTACCGTGCCCAATCCGAATCGGCCGCGGGAAGTTGATCGACCCGGCGTGCCAGCTTCGGCCATCGGACATTCATGCATGAGCGACCCCGGCCGAAGCCTCCGGCGCAGCGACAGAATGGGAGAGGATGCTATGACGAGCACTGAGACCGTGTGCTACCTGGATCACGCCGCCACCACGCCGGTGGACATGGAAGTCCTCCAGGCCATGCTGCCGTGGTTCTCCGTCTACTACGGCAACGCGGCAAGCCACCATACATTGGGCGAGCGCAGCAACGAAGCCGTCGAGGCCGGCCGGCACAAGGTCGCCGAGTTGATCGGCGCAACACCCGGAGAGGTCTACTTCACCAGCGGAGGAACCGAAGCCGACAACTGGGCGATCCTCGGCGCGGCCATGGCGCGACGGGATCGGGGCAATCACGTCATCACGTCCTCCATCGAGCACCACGCAGTGCTGCATGCCTGCCAGCACCTCGAGGACATCGAGTTCGACGTCACGTACTTGCCGGTCGATCAGTGGGGGGGAGTGTCCGTTGATGCACTCCGTGACGCGATGACCGAGCAGACCATCCTTGTGTCGGTCATGCACGCCAACAACGAAGTTGGGACGATTCAGCCGGTCGAGGCCATTGGTCAGCTTGCGCAGGAAGCCGGCGTGCTCTTCCACGTCGACGCGGTCCAGACGGCCGGCAAGATTCCAGTGGACGCGTCTTCCATCCACTGTGACTTGCTCTCGGTCTCGGCCCACAAGTTCAACGGGCCCAAGGGCGTGGGCGCGCTGTTCGTTCGTGAAGGGGTCGAGGTCCGCCCGATCCTGCACGGCGGCGAGCAAGAGAACGGCATGCGGCCTGGAACCCACAACGTGCCTGGCATCGTGGGCATGGGCAAGGCCGCCGAACTCGCGGCGTCGCGGATGCAGGGGGCAGCCCAGCATCTCGCAGGCCTCCGTGACTGCTTGGAGGACGCCATTGCCAAGCGGGTGCCAGACGTGAGCATCAACGGCCATCCGTGCGACAGGCTGCCCGGACATCTGAGCATCTGTGTCGCGGACGCAGACGCCGAGTCCCTCATCCTCGCGCTCAGCCTTCGAGGCATCTGCGTATCGAGCGGATCGGCGTGCACCTCCGGCAGCCTCGAACCGTCGCACGTGCTCACGGCCATGGGCGTGCCCGCGGCGCAAGCGCTCGGCGCGCTGCGCTTCACTCTTGGCCACGAGAACACCCACGAGGACATCGACCGCGTGCTCCGCGAACTGCCCCAGGTCGTCGCCAACCTCCGACGTACGCGATAGGCCCACCTCAGTCGACGAAGACATACGCAGCCATGGCCGGGTACAGCGACACAGCCATCGACCACTTCGAGCACCCCCGCAACGTCGGCGAAGTGCCGGACGCCGACGGCGTCGGTCTCGAGGGCGTCGAAGGCCAGGGCAACTTCATGCAGATCACCATCAAGGTCGAGTCGGGCCGGCTCATGGACGTGCGCTTCCGCACGTATTCGTGCCCGGCCGCGCGCGCGTCCGGCAGTGCGGTCACCGTTCTGGCCAAGGGCAAGGCCGTCGAAGATGCCCGGACCATCTGCGGACATGACATTCAGGCGTTTCTCGGCAAGCTGCCGTTGGGCAAAGAGAAAGCTGTGAACATGGCCTGCGCGGCGTTGGCCTGTGCGATCGAGGATTGTGAAGACCGAAGGCACAAGGATAATGGACCAAGAGGCGCGCCACGTGAGTGATGGCTCACTGCCAGAACGACACTATGCTACGAATGAGATCAATATGGCTGTCGTCCATGACCCTCAAGACTCCATCTTGCTGCATTGTGTTCCCTTATTGCAGGGCCGTGAGGTCGTGAAGCATCGGATTGCGTCAGTGTTGCGTGTGTCCGCTATGAGTGTGTGGCAGCGTCGGTGTGCCGGCCACAGTCGGCCGGACGCATGCGATGTCGCAACATGTGATCTGTCGATAAGTTGGCTCATCGTTGGCCTCTGTAGTCCAAGCCTTGGCACGAGGTGTGCTTTTCCGGAGCATGTAGTCGCTATCGAGCAATGGCGTGGCCCCCATGCCCGCACGCCAACCGCCGTTACTGGCATTCCCGGTTGTGTCGTTTCTGTCAAGGAGACCCATCAATGTCGCGTATCATCCAACCCAGTCTGATGTGGCCCACTCGAGATCCCATTGCGCTGGTGCGCGCGGGGTACCGCGGTCAGGACGAGTCCAACCAGAGCGACGCGGTGTGCAGGCCCAGGTGCATCCCTGTTGGCTATGCAAGCTGCCCGGCAAGTGACATTGCCGAAGGGCACAACATCTCCCACTGCTACTTCGACATCATCTATAGAGAATGGGATCCCGGCCAGCCCGGCGAACCGGGCGGGCCGCCCGCGTTGCCGCCGAGGTACTGCCTCGAGGTTGAGTTCGTTGTCTGCGCGGTCGATCCGTGGAAGCCGCATACGCCTGTCCAACTCAAGTGCAACTCTGAGGATTCCGGTGCGTGGCCATTCCCAGAGGCCGACTATCCCGACGGGCTCAACTTCGGCGAATGGGAGCAGGGCAAGATCAAGTATAGCCCACCCACGCAGTTCGAGGAGGGAGGTGTCTGTGAAGATTGGATTCATCCTGAGATGTTCGTGCCTGACATTATGGAAAAGGGGGTTGTTATCTACAGGTTTCCCGACCGGTTCGAGGTCGCAACGTACTTCGAGATCTACGACAAAGAGACAAAAACTTGGAGGCCCCTGGGCACCTATCGGTTCTCGTGATCCTGCCACCCGCCGCCCGATGCGCCGCGTCATGCGGCCAGCCCGTTGGCCGCGCCTGAAGCCACGTGGACCCTGTACGCGGGCTTGCCGTGTGACCTGCCCGTGAACCACGACATCCACGTCTGATCTGGCAGGCATGGCGCCTTGGTTTGGCTACCAGGTTTGGCTACCAGGCTTGGCTGTCAGGCTTGGCTGTCAGGCTTGGCCGCCTGCTGCGGCATGCCCTGTTGCCGCGCTACTGCTCAAGCCCTGCTCGGCCAGAGAGCGCTTGTGCATCAACCATCGCTGTTCCCCCTAGAGGAGACAATCCCGTGAACGACGCCACATGCAACACCTGCTCCCGCCCCTACATCAATCCTGCCGGCGGCTATCTGACCCTCATGCTGGGCCACGACCTGCCCGTCAAGGGCGGCTCATTGCCCATGAAGCTCTTCTACAGCAGCCGGGATCGCTCACCGATCGACGGCAACGCCTCAAGCATGTTAGGCAGGCGCTGGGCCGCGCCGTTCACCCGACGGGTCGCGACGCACGAGTTGGACGACCCAGACTCGGGCGAGCGTAACTTCGCCCTGCTCGTGAACGCGTCCGTGGGCTTCCGCACGTACGAGTACGACTCCTCCCAAGAGGCGTTCCTCAAGCCCCCCAGCGGGTACAACGAAGTGGCATGGGACGACTACGACCCCGATCTCATGATCGAGACCCAGGACGAGGGCGGCTACACCCACTACCGCCACGATCCCTACGACGTGTACGCGTTCGACGCCCGACTCGAGGCCGACGTGGATCGCAACGGGAACGTCGTGTACTACCACTACGATGACGAGGACCGGCTGATGCAGGTCGAGGATCCCTCCGGCCGCATCGCCTACTTCGGGTACAACGCACAGGACAAGATCGCGTCCATCACCAACTGGGCTGGCCGGACCACGTACCTGGCCTACGACGGGGCCGACAACATGGACACCGTCGTGGGGCCCGAGCGCTGCGTCACGTACTTCCACTACAACGCGGACAGCCGCATCACGACCATGATCGACCCTGAGGGCTACGTGAGCTACTTCAACTACGGCGACAACGGCCGCGTCGTGGAACACCTGGAGCCCAACGGCGCGTCCACGTACTACGAGCAAGACGCGGGACGCACCTTCGCCCACGCGCCGGATGGCGGCATCACGTACTTCGAGTTCGGTGTGCTGGATCCCGGGCCCCGGCTCATCACCGAC
>JAJRTI010000638.1 GCA_024278415.1 Planctomycetota bacterium
TCCAGATGACCAACGACGGCCGGCTCCGGTATTGCCGCACGATGCCTTGGATGTAGTCGATGTACGCGGGCAGCCAAAGCTCCTTCTTGTCCGGCGGATAGGAGACCACCGCGGGCGGCGAGAATTCGGGAACGACCATGATGCCCACCTCGTCGGCCCAGTCCATCACGTATCGGTTGATGAAGCCCACGTGCATGCGCACGGTGTTGTAGGGCCGCCGCGCGGTGCGCCGGAACCCGCCGGTGCGCGGGTCGCCAATCGCCACCGTCGCGTAGTCGATCCCCGCCGGCCTCAGTATCGAGCCACGCAGCAACGTGATGCGCCGGCCGTTCAGATAGAACCGTTTGCCGCGAATCTCGAACTCGCGGAATCCGAAGCGCACCCGCTGCTCATCGACTTGCGTCCCGTCCTCCCAGAGTTGCGCGTGCGCGAAGTAGAGGGCAGGCGTATCCGGCGACCACAGGACTGGCGCGACCCAGTTGTCCCGGACGCGCACGGTCTTCGTCGCGCCGGCGGGCAGCGTCATGGCCGGGGCTTCCATAAGCCGTTCGGGCGCGCCGTCTTTGTCCACGATCAAGACTTTCGGCGCGACCTTGGCCGGCTCCGGACGCGAGTTCGTCACGGTGATGTCGAACTCGATGCGCCGGTCCTT
This sequence comes from Planctomycetota bacterium, assembly GCA_024278415.1. The sequence continues at coordinate 653 of JAJRTI010000638.1, forward strand.
CACGAACGTCTTCACGTACACGTCGTCGACGTGAACCCGTGGCATCAACGTGAGTGTGACGTGCCCCCAGAGGCCAGCGTATCCGCCGCGCGTGGGAGCGAGCAGCAGCTTGTTTTGCGCGTCCACCAGACCCGTGCGGTTGGCCAGGCCGACCACGAGTTCGTTCTTCCCATCGCGCAGCGCGTCCGTGACGTCGTATTCCAGCGGGATCATGCCCTGTAGCGAACGGCCGATGGGCTTGCCGTTGAGCCACACCGCGCTCTTGAAGCCCATGCCCTCGAAACGCAGCACCGCGCGCTTGCCCGTTGCGCGGCCCGGAGGAAGTGTAAATGCTCGGCGGTACCACGCGGACGCCTTGTCCGCGAGGGGCTGGCCCTGCTTGTCGAGCAGCTTCCTGACGTCCGACTCATACACGCTGAAGGCCTTCAGGAACGGCCCGCCGCGGCTGGGAATCTCGATGGGCCGCCAGCCGTCATTGCCCGGCGGGAACTGGAAGTCCTGGCCTTGGTTTGCGCGTGTCTGCCACGTGCCATCGAGCCGAACCACCGCGCGCCGCCCCGATGGCGTCGGCACGACCGGCCCGCCCGCAGCCCATGTCGTATGGGCCGCCGCGGCCGCGGCAACCAGCACAAACGAGGACACGTTTCTCCACATGATGGACTCTCCTTTAGTGCCAACCGTGATGCGGGCTGGGCCGCGCCGGCGTTCGTCACACGGGCTACTCAGGCGACATCTGCGTGGTTTCCTTCGGCCCGCCGCTGTGGGCATCTTCCCCGAAAGCGGGGCCCATCACCATAGCTCATGTCGAGGGAATGTCCAGTTTCGATTGGGATTCTGCGCTGCAAGGCGGATCGCCTCCGGCGCGCCGCACCCCGCCATTCTCCCTTGAAGTCCCACACCGCCGTGCTATCATCGCAGGTCCGCGGCGCAGCGCAACTTGAACCCCTGCGCCGCCTGGCTTCTGTCTTGCGCGGCGCCGCGAATGAAGCAAGCTCACCGGGGCCGAGGCGACAAGGGCCGTTCTGGCCGGCCTGCCAAACTTCCGCTCCTGCAGGCCGCGGACTTCCACTTCACGCCACGATACCGAAATGAAGGGAGAATCCACCAATGGCGTCCAAGATAGATACACTCGAGGCCGCGGCGTTCCTGGCGATCAGTCTTTGGGTTGGCGCGGGCCGGCCATCGGCAAGCGCGGCCGCGCCGGACATCCAATGGGCGCCCAAGCCGTTTGTGTTCGAGCGCGGCGAAAGCGTGCGCTACATCGACTTCGAGAACGGCGACGACGCGAACCCCGGCACGAAGGCGCGGCCGTGGAAGCATCACCCGTGGGACAAGAACGCCACGGGCCACGCGGCCGCGTGCCGGGGCGTGCACACGTACTGCTTCAAGCAAGGCGTCGCGTATCGCGGCGCGCTCGTCGCAAAGGAGTCCGGCAAGCCAGGCAACCCGATCCGATTGACAGTGGATCCGTCGTGGGGCGCAGGCCGGGCCGCGATCTACGGCTCCGTCCGCATCGCCAGCGGCTGGAAGCGATGCACTGCCGCGGCGGCCCCCGGAATCCCCGCCGCGGGCCGAAGCAAGACCTGGTACATCGACCTGGCCGGCCGCGTCGCGCCCCGGCTGCTCTGTGAAGTGCGCGGGGGCAAAGCCACGCGCCTCACGCCCGCGCGCACGCCCAATTGGCGCATCACCAATCCCGACGACCCGCGTAGCGAGTGGCCGGAGCTGACGGCCCGCATCCTCGAAGTCAAGATCACGCTCGACAACGTGAAGGGCTTCCGCAAGGGCGACCGCGTCACCGGCACGGGCAAGTGGGCGGACTTCGACGAGAACCGCGACAACATCGCCGCGGGCCGCAACGTGGTGGCCGAAGTCGGCAAGGACTTTATTCGCATCGAGTCTCGCGCGTGGAAGAAGGGCGAGATCAAACGCGGCGCCAAGATCACCAACGGCCGCGTGACGGCGAGAGTGAAGGGCGTCTCGAGTACGTGGACGAACTACGCGTGGTTTGTGGACACGAAGCACCTACTCGCCCGCGAGCGGGACGCGTACGTGGGCGCGACGCTCTGGGCCGAGGGCACGAACATGCCGCTGCCTGCCCCGCGCCAGGTGCTGGCGTACGACCCGAAGCAGCACGCAGTGCGCGCCTGGCTCGGCAACATCGACAGCGGCCCCAATAAGTACTGCCGCTACTACCTCGAGGGCCTGCCGCAGTTCCTCGACGAGCCCGGCGAGTGGTGCTACGTGCAGAAGGGCAAACGCGGCGGCCGGCTCTACCTGCGGCTGCCCGGCGACCGCGATCCGAACCAGACGGTGGGCGAGGCCGCGCGCGAGCCGATCCTCATCGACATCCGCAACAAGAGCGACATCGACATCTCGGGGTTCGACCTGATGTTCGCGAATCCCGTTGACCCGAAGTGGCCGTCCCGCCCGCCGCTGGGCCGGCCGTACGCGGCGACGATCCACCTGCTGGGCGCGTGCTCGCACATCCGCGTCCACCACTGCCGCATCGGGCACGTGGGCTACGGCGTCACCGCCATGCCAGAGAAGAACGGCGACGTGCTCGACTATCTTGAGGTGGCGGACAACGACATTCACGATGTAGACGGCAGCGGCATCTTCTTCAACCTGAAGCACCATTGGTTGCTCATGAAGAAAGCCGTCGTGCGCCTCGTACACGTCAAGATCCTGCGCAACCGGCTCCGCAACATGGGCAGCCGCGTGATCGAGCCCAAGGCCAGGGGCCGCGACACGATCAACATCCAGCAGGGCGAGAGGGTCGAGGTCGCGGGCAACGTCGTGGACCGCTCGTGGGGCGTGGGCATCCTCGTGTTCGGCGGCCAGGACTGGCTGAAGGGCTTCATCGCGCATCCGCTCATGCGAACCCTCATCCACCACAACAAGGTCACGAACTCGCTGCTGAGCTTGCAGGACTTCGGCGGCATCGCGGCGTGGGAGATCGGGCCGAGTTACGTGTACGACAACATCTCGGGCAACGCGGTCGGGTACAAGCACGTGCACTGGCGCCGCGCAATGACGGGCGAATGGAAGCTCGGCCCCACCCGCCGCAAGGACTGGCATCGCCGAAGCTGCTACGGCGTCGGCATCTACCTCGACGGCCAATACAAGGGCTACGTGTTCAACAACATCATCTGGGGCAAGAACAACAACGTCAACGACCCCATCTACAACTCGTGCGCGTTCAACGAGGCGGCGGGATTCATGAACGTGGTGTTCAACAACACGCTCTACAACTGCGGCGTGGGGCTGCACAAAGGCATGTTCCAGCACAACCGCTGCTACTACCTCGGCAACCTCATGCTCGACATCGGCAACTACTTCATTCGCCAAGAGACGACCCGCGCGGATTACCCGACGCTCGCGTACGCGCGGAACGTGTTTCAGGGCCGCCCGTTCCGATTCGGCAAGATCGGCCGCTCCGACGCGCCGGAGAACATGTTCGCCACCTTGTCGGACTGGCGCAAGGGCATCGAGAAGCGCGGCGCGATGGTCGCCCAGACCGGCGTGCGCGTGCAGTCGCCACAGGTGCGCGATGCCGCGGCCCATGATTTTCGCCCGCGGGCGAACTCCGCGGCCATCGACCAAGGGGCCAAAGTGTTCGTCCCCTGGTCGCTGTATGCCGTCGTCGGCGAATGGGGCTTTTACCTCAACCGCACGAACCCCAGCCTCATCGTGGGCGAGAACCTGAACGCCAACGACGAGTGGGTCACCCGGTCCATGTTCCACGACATCCCGCGCAACAATTTGAACGGCCGCGGCGTCGACGCGTCGAACTATAAGTTCGGCCTGCTCGAAAACTGGGTCAAAGGCGCGCTCGAACTCAACGGCGTAGACGAATACTGCGACATCCCCAATTCTGAACTGAAGAAAAGCTACACGTGGCAAGACGCGCGGTACCATACCCAGGGAACCTACCCGGGGCGCAAACGCGTAACCCTTGACATGGACGCCAACAACTTCCTCATCGAGGTCGTACTCAAGACGCGGCCCAGCCTCGCCGCGGGCGGCATCGTGTCGAAGTGCGCGGGGAAAGGATACGTGCTGGAGATGGTGCAAGACGGCGGGGTGAAGATGAGCCTGCACTTCGGCGGCCGAAGCGTCTCGCGCACGAGCGCGGCGCGCATCAACGACGGCAAGTGGCATCACGTCGTCGCCGAAGTGGATCGGCGCAAGCCCCAGGGCATCAACATCTACATGGACGGCAAGCTCTCCAACGCGGCGTGGTCGGGCCGCATGGATAGCACGACGCCGCTTTCGAACAGCGCCGACTTCGTCGTCGGCAAGACACAGCGCGGCGCGCCAGGGCCAACGGAACGATACTTCGCCGGCCAGCTCGACTTCCTCCGCGTCTCCCGCGGCACGCTAGCGGCCGCGGAGACGACGATCGGCGAGCTTTACAACTGGGAATTCAACGGCCCGTTCCTGCGGGACTTCTCCGGCCGGCCCGCTGTGGGCCAATGCCGCGACGCCGGCGCGGTCGAGTATCGAGAAACGAACTAGTGTCCTGTCCCACAAGTACCTTTGTACAATCGCCCGGTTACAGGGCGGGCAACATCTTGCTTTATTGTTCGCGGCGCCCGACAGGCATGAACGACGAACGGATATTCGAGGCGGACGGAGCGATTCCTTGGCTCAATGAACAGCCACACGCCTCTATCGTTGCATGGGAGCCTGTGGCGATCCGGCTTCGCACCCGCCATCCTTTGGCGTGGTGGGAGTCTCCCGCTCGCGTCTTGTTTCACCATGTTGAATCGGACGCACAGGTCGCGATCGACAGTTTCTATAACGGAGAGGGAACCTGCCTGGCCCGCTTTGCCGCGCCGCGGCCGGGCCGATGGCGATACACGACGCAGTCCGACGACCCGGATTTGCACGGCCTGTCCGGCGAACTCGACGTGCGGCCGGCGTCGGCGAGCGAACTCGAAACGAACCCGAACCTTCGCGGCCAAGTGCGCATCGCGGCCGACGGCGGGCGTTTCGAATACGCGGACGGCTCGCCGGTGTTCCTCCTCGCCGACACGATCTGGGCCGTGAACACTGCGCGCTGCGGTCTGGGCGAAAGCCGCGAGGGGCCATTCTACGAATACCTGAGCGACCGCAAACGCAAGGGATTCAACACGGTCCTCATGGCCTACATGAGAGGCTTTGGCGACACCTCCACGGAACCGGCGGGACAACGCAACGAAGGCGGGTGCCCCTTTGTGGACGGAAATCCGGCGAATCTCAATTTCGCGTACTTCGACATGCTGGACCGGCGCATGCACGCGCTTTGGGCGAGCGGCTTTATCGTCGCCGCGCATCCCACGTGGTTCGGAAAGCGCGATTGCTTTTTCTCGCTGGAGCAGGCGAAGCGAATCAGCGCCTACCTCGCGGTCCGCTATGGCGCACACAATGGCGTGTGGAGCCTGTCGGGCGAATATCAATACGCCATGCGGGACTGCGGCTGGACGGACGAACAGATTTCCGAATTGGGCGAGACGGTGCAGCGGCACAATCCTTACCGGCGGCCGGTGTCGATCCATCCGAGCAGCCGCACCGACTGGCCGGCCCCGCACAACGCGCAATCTTCGCGGGCCTTCGCCGAGTGCGCGTGGCTCGACCACCACTGGCTACAAACGGGCCAAAAGTCCGCCGCGTTGTTTCGTGTGCCCCAACGGGTGCGGGAGAATTACGAGCTTTCGCCTCCCAAGCCGGTCTTCCTGGCCGAAGGGTATTACGAGCGCGCGGCGGATTCCGAACATGCCTACCACGCGCGGTGGCAGGCGTGGGCCGCTTGGCTCAGTGGCGCGGCGGGCTATGGATACGGCGCATTCGGGGTGTGGCAATTCTACGATCCCGACGACGCAAACGGTGAATGCGGAAACAACCCTATAGAAACGATCCCTTGGCGCGAAGCGCTTCGGCTGGAAGGCTCCGAGCACGTGGGAGCGCTGGGAAAGCTCTTGTCGGCTTTGCCGTGGTGGGAGTTCGAACCCCTGCGCGGGGCGCTCCTCGTCGACGGCCGTCCCGCTCCCGCGCCCGCGAGAGAGGACATCTCGCCGCCCTGTTGCGCCGCGTCGCGCGACGGATTGCGCGTCGTTTACATTCCCCGCGGCAACGGCCGCCGCGTCATTCGTTTCGCCGAATGGAAATCCCGCGCGTACGAAGGCTATTGGTGCGACCCGCGGACGGGATGTAGGATGGCGCTGGCTGATTCCTCGCGCCTTGTTCAAGATGGAGCCATCCCCGACCGACCGATGCCAGACGAAGATTGGGCGCTCGTATTGACTCCGGGTCGGTGATTTGGCCCGAATCCTGGCGCCGCGAACGAGGCATGCCCGTGGAGTTTCCTGTGCAAAGATGGCGGCGCGCACAGGTCGTTTTTTGCGGCGGCGCGGTGATGTGGAGCGCAACGTCTCCTGAACTTTGCGCCTTTCGGCGCCGCGCAAAACCAGGAGATTCTGCGCTCCACAAGAACCCACCGCAGTTTTGGTTGCGGGCAAAAGCCCGCGGTAGAAATAGGTCTCCTATGGGTGCAGGTCTGAACGTACGTAGTAAACTGGGCGTTCATTCCCGTGGTGCGCCGGCGCAGAATGCACATGCGCCGAAGGCGCATCACAACATAGCCCAGTGCAAGCTCGTTCGGTCGCGTCAGCGGGCGAA
>JAJRTI010000639.1 GCA_024278415.1 Planctomycetota bacterium
AGGGGCCGAGCAGTGCGACCGCTGCGAATGCCGATGCTATGCTGGTCCCTGAACCGTATTCTCTGTGAATCATTGATCATCCTCCATGCGGGGCAGTATCAGAAATGAGGCCCAAACGGCACAGCACGGGCCGGCAGTCCGTGACGCGTCCCCATGTCAATCAGAGCGAGATTGCCGCGAGATCAGGGCCTAGCCGTCGCTTGCGTAGCAATGAGCCGGTACACAAACGTGCGCCGCGCCGGCATGTCCACGTCGAAGTGATCGACACCCGTCGCGACGGGTTGGCCGGTGCGCGCGTCCAACACGTTGCAGCGCCGCGGCAGGCGCACCGTCCGCCGGCCTGCTGTTGCCGTGTGCACCGCGAGCAGCGACCGACTGTGATACACCACGTCGTCCGTGTCGAGGTAGAGGTGCGCGCCGGCCGCCCGCGCCAGTGCGCGCAGCACCGCGGCCGGAGCGGCCGGCGTGCCGATGTACACCGAGGTCCAATCGGAGAAGCGCTTGATCGCCATGCCGACTTGGCCTCCCTCCGTGTAGCGCGCCAGCGGCGTCGCGTCCGCGTCAGCTACGTGGAATCGCGGGTGCAGCGTGACGGGCGGCAGGTGTATGGGGTTGGCCGGTGATGCGCCCGGCGGGCCGCTCGTTACCGGCCGCGTGAAACTGCCGAACTGCATCCCGGCGGGCAAACCTGCCACCGCGGGGTCGCCGCTCGGCAGCAGCTTCATCTCCGCGCCGGCGCGTTTCATCACGCAGCCAAGCCGCATGCCGGTCAGCTCCCGGCAATGCTGGAGCGACCACGCGGGCGACACGTCGGGGTTGATGACGCCGGCGGCATGGTACCACACGAGGACGTTGCCGTCGCGCTTGAGATAGCGGTCCACGAGGCGGCGCTGCTCCGTGGTGAGCGAAAACGCGTTGGGCAGGAGGTAGAGCTTGTAGCGCTGCACCTCCGGCCGCGCGGCGTCTTCGAGCGCGAAGTAGTCGGGCATCGTGCCGAGCCGGCCCCACTCGTGGATGCGGGCGCGGTCCACGCATAAGACACTCAGCCGGCTCTCACACGCGAGCAGGCTGCGCCGGTCGATCAGCACCGCGACCTCGCCGTTGGTCGACCGGTCCCAAGCCAAACTCTCCTGCCCAAGCTGCTGCATGCGCCGGAAGCAGGCGAGGATGTCAGGGTGGTCGAACCACTTCGGCCCGAAGCACGTCCACCAGCCTTGCACATTGGCCGCGGCGACGTGGGCAAAGTCGCGCCACAGCATTTCGATGGAGTCGGGCAGGTTGTCGGGAGCGCCGTAGCGCACCTGGGCCGGCCCCGCGAAGCTCGTGCGGTCATCGGCCTCCGCGAACCACAGCTTGCCCCGGAGGCGCAGCGATCCGAGCAGCGATCGGAACGGCGCATGGTCGCCTACGCCGCGGTTTTCGTAGGTGAATGGGCTCGCCATGAAGTCGATGTCCGGCGAATCGAACACCCGCAGATAGTCGGCCTGGCCGCCCCAGAGGTAGTTGGTGCATTGCAGGGAGCCGTAGAACAGGCCCACCAGCGATCGGCCGTCGTCCGCGTCCTTGACCTCCCGCGCGAGCCGCAGAATGCTGTCGCTCACGACCGCGGAGTGCGCCTCGGCATAGTCGCGAACCGGCGCGTCCTTGGCTGGATCAAAGAAGTCGCCAAGCGAGGGGCGTAGCCGCCGGGCCAGCGGCGGCACGGCCGCGGACTCGAACGTCACGCGTTCGTCGCGCCACGCGGCCTGGAGGCGCGCGACGCCGCGGTACTTCGCGCGCAGATAGGCGCGAAACGCGGCCTGCATCGCGGGGCTGTAGTCGAGCGCGTACCGGCCGTGGTTGAAATCGCACCACCAGATCCACTCTCCGCAGTGGCCCGCGCCGATGAAGTAGCCCACGATGCGATCATCGTAATCCGACTGCCGCACGTGCTGCACGAGTGCGCGGAGCCCCGCGGCCGCGCGCTCGCGCCAGGCCTTCGAGGCGAACGAATAGCGCGGCACTCCGGCCGGCCGCAGCTTCGGGACCGGAGAGCCGAAGTGATCGGCCGCCCCGTCGTTGAAACGCACTGTGCCGTCGGGATGCGCGGCCGCAAATCCTTTGGTCGGAGTGAACCGCGGCACGAGGATGAAGTACGCGTCCGGCGCGGCGTCCTGCATCTGCCGGACGGCGCGGTCCAGCCCGCTGAACCCGACGCGCGGGGGCGCCATCCGCCACCAGATGAGGTAGACGCGAATGCCGGCCGCGTACGTGCGCCGCGTCAGGCCCGGCTCGCCTCCGCCCCGGAACGCCATGGGGCCCACGGGCTGGCCGTGTACGAACAGCGCGGGCGCGCCGCGCCAGGGCTTGACTTGGGCCTTGGCCGGCGCGGCGTCGCACACGGCGCCAGCCCAAACCAGCGTCGCGGCCAACGCCATACAAACGGGAGCGCCTGGGGGAGAAGGGGAGGGCATCTTGGACCTTTCCGAATGGGCCGGCCTTGCCTTGCATTGCCGATGCGTTCCAATCCGTAAGGCGTCCTCGATTATATAGCAAAGGCGCAATGAATACCGCCAGGCCATCACCTGCCGCCCAACCACCGCTTCGCTACCCCACGAACAGGAGGAGATCCAAGCCAAGGAACCATGCAAAAATTCTTGTTGACTTGGTTGCCATAAAACGCATAATGCGGCTGCCGCCAGCGAAAAGAGCTTGAACGTGCGACACGCCCGTTCAAGTCTTGCGCTAGGAGGCTGGAGGCATGGGCACTGGCAGAGAACGGTGGATCGTCGCCCTTGGCGCCATCGCGCTTCTTGCTTGGGCGTGCGTCGCGCTGCTCGACCAAAGAAGGAAAGCCGAGGAGGAGGCCGAACTCAATCGGTTGCTGCTCGATGCCGTGAGGTTGGGTGACGCCGCGACGGTCAAGGATTTGATCGACCTCGGCGCCGACCCGGCCACGACGGACCCACACGCCCGAAGCGCGTTGCACATGGCGGCTTTCTGTGGGCAGCGCGACGTGGCGCAAGTGCTGCTGGCCGAAGGAGCCTCCCCCAACGCCCAGTCCGACAGGGGCGAGAGGCCGTTGCACTGTTCAGGGGCGATGAATTGCCACACCGACGTGTTCCAGCCCGGAATGTTTTCGCAGCTCACCGGGCCAGTGCTCATCAAACGCAAGGGCCGGGCCCAAGTCGCAGCTCTGTTGCTGGCGCACGGCGCGGACGTGAACGCCAAGACGACTTCCCAGTGGACCCCCCTCCACTTTGCTGCCTTTTGCGGCCAAAGTGACGTCGCGCGCCAACTGCTGGCCCAAGGCGCCGACGTGAACGCAAGAGACGCTCAGGGGAACACGCCGTTGCACGCCACCGCGTTTGGCGCCTCCCAAGTGGTGGCGCCTTCCTCGCCCGCGCAGCAAGGAATCCCGTCGGGCTGTTCTGGAGTCATGCGCTGCCACGTGTCCGAGGCTCAATCTGCCCCGGCACAGCAGCCCGCAGGCGCCAAAACCCGCGGCCGTCGCCGCAGGGTGGTGAACGTGGTGGCCAGCAGCCCGGCAGGCGTGGTCGGCATGCGCCTGCGCTGCCCTTCCGTGGCGAAAGACGACGATGCCTATCGCAGGTGGTCGGAGTTGGTGCGGAAAGGCCGCGCCGAGATCGCGAAACTCCTTCTGGCTCATGGCGCGGACGTGAACGCCCAGACCGTTTTCGCCTGGACGCCGCTGCATTATGCCGCGTCGCAGGCCCATGCGGACGTAGCCAAAGTGCTGCTAGCCAATGGGGCGCTCGTGGGGGCCAAGGATCGGCAGGGCCGGACCCCAATCAGCCTGGCGGAGGCCGCGGGGCACGACTCAATGATTGCGTTGCTGAGCAGACACTTGGCCAAGACAGGCAAGGCCAAAACGCGATGCTCGCGAAGGGGGTGCCGCCCCAACTGCAAGCATTGCCGGCAGAAGAACCGGTCCCCTCGCGCGGCTGTGGCGAAGTGACTCTTCGCTCCATCCTGTCCGCCTCCTGCCACACGGACCACAGGCAGATGTGTCCACCACTGCGTTCGACGCGCCGGCGGCTACTTGCCCACGCTGAAGCTGTAGAAGCGATTCAGCCCCTCCATGGCCGCGATGCCCACATAAAACTTGTCGGGCAACTCTGGCGCGTGGAAGCCGAACTGTGCGATCGGCGGGATGGCTTCCGGGGCAGAGGCGACCGGCGTGTCGACCTCGCGGACCGTGATCGTGAGGATGCGGCCGCGTCGGCCCGGCTTGAACTTGGCCTCCACCGCGTAGCGCGTCTTGGGCCGGAGCGGGAACTTGGCGAAGCACGCCTTCGTGTAGTCGGGCTTGCCGTCCTTGGGCGACTGGAGCCACACGTTGATGCCCTGGTCGTACACGCAGATCTCGTACGCGGTGCGCAGTTCGGGCTCGCCCTTGGCGCCCTTGGCCAAGTCCGGCGCGAGCACGATGGTTGGGCTCATGCGGTAGTCGAACTCCAGCACAGCCCTCACGGTCGCGCTCGGGCCGACCTTCTTGCCGTACATCATGCACGCCCACGTCTCGTGCGAACTCTGAAGCTTGGCCGGCGTCAGGCCCTGCGGCACTTTGTTCTCGATCCAACCGTCCCGCTGCACGAAGGAGCTGACGAACTCCTTGCCTTGGTCCTTGACCGCGATCCAGTCCTTGCGGTCCCAGCCCTTCTTCGAGAATGAACACTTGTACGCCGGCGCGGCGAACCCGATCGCGGGCAGGGCAATGGCGAGCAGCGCGGCAGCGAGGGTCATGCGTTTCATACGGCGGCCTCCTCACGGTTGAACGTGGTGTGCGTGCACTCTACAATCTCACGCGGCCGCTGACAAGACCACCGCCCCCGGGGACGCGATGCGGAAGCCGCAATCCCCCCCTTCAAGGGGGGGGAACCGAAGGGGGGTAGCCTTGGCGGAAGCCGTTCGGCCACCCCCTGCTGCCCCCCCTGTAGTCCCCCCCTGGGAGGGGGGACTCGGATCGTCCCGCAGTTGCGGGATCCCCAGACGCGGGAACGCACTGACGTGCGCACTACCAGCGGAAACCACTAAGATACACGAAGCCATGACCCATTTCTCTGACCGGCTCGCCGACGCCATTGCCAGTAAGAATTCACGCGTGCTCGTGGGCATCGACCCGCGGCTCGACCGCATCCCCAAGCCTATTCGCGAGAAACACCTTGCCGCGGGTGGCGATGCGCTGGAGCGCGCCGCTGCCGCGCTGCTGGAGTTCGGCCAGCGCGTGGTCGACGCAGTGCAGCCGCATGCCGCGGCGGTCAAGCCACAAGTGGCCTTCTACGAGCAGTATGGCTGGCCCGGCTTCCGTGCGTTCGTCGAGACCGTCCAGTACGCGCACGCGGCCGGCCTCCTCGTCATCGGCGACGTCAAGCGCGGAGACATTGGCTCCACCGCAGACGCGTACGCGGCCGGCCTGCTTGGCGAGGTCGAGATCGCCGGCGAGCGCATCGAGCCCATGGCCCTCGACGCGGTGACGATCAACCCTTACCTCGGCTCCGATGGCGTGCAGCCGTTCATCGACGCGGCCGCGGCGCGCGGCAAGGGCGTGTACGTGCTCGTGAAAACGAGCAACCCTTCGTCGGCGGAGTTCCAGGACCTCCAGATCGGCGACGACATGACACACGAGCGGATGGCCGACGCGGTCGCGAAGTGGGGCGCATCGCTCGTGGGCGAGTGCGGATACAGTTTGGTCGGCGCGGTCGTCGGAGCGACGCATCCCGCTGCGCTCAACGCGCTGCGCGAGCGCATGCCCACCGTGCCGTTCCTCGTGCCGGGCTACGGCGCACAGGGCGGCGGCGCGGCGGACGTGGCCGCCGCGTTCGACGCGCAGGGCCAGGGCGCGATCGTGAATTCGTCCCGCGGCATCATCTTCGCCTACCAAGCCGGCGACCCGGACGGCGAAGGCGATTGGCAAGCCGCAGTCGAGGCCGCGGCCGCTCAGATGAAGGCGGACTTGAACCAAGCCATCGGAGTCTGATCGTGGCCGACTGGATCGAGAGCCGCGACTTTGCCGGCAAGAGCGTCACGGTCATGGGCCTGGGCGCGTTCGGCGGGCAGATCGGCGCGGTGCGGTGGCTCGTGGGCAAAGGGGCGAAGGTGCTCGTGACGGACGTCAAGGACGCAGATTCGCTTCGCACAGCTCTCGACCAACTGGAGGGGCTGCCGGTCGATTACCGCCTGGGCGGCCACGAGGAGGAGGACTTCCGCGGTGCGGACATGATCCTGCCGAGCCCGGCCGTGCGCCCCACTTCGGAGTACCTCGCCGCGGCGCGCGGCGCCGGCGTGCCCATCGAGACCGAAATGACGCTCTTCTGGCGCTACTGCCCCGCGGCCATCGTGGGCGTGACCGGCACGAACGGCAAATCCACGACGACGAGCCTCATCGGCGAGATGGCGACGCGCGATCCGAGCCGGCGCGCCTGGGTCGGAGGCAACATCGGCGGGTCCGTGCTGGAGGCCGTCGAACAGATCGGCGCCGGCGACTGGGTCATCTTGGAGCTGTCGAGCTTCCAGCTCGAGGCGCTCGACGCGCTTGGCCGAAGCCCCCACGTGTCGGTGGTCACGAACTTCGCGGCCAACCACCTCGACCACCACGCGGACATGGATGATTACCGCACCGCGAAGCAGACGATCCTGCGCCACCAGACCGAGGCCGACTTCGCTATCCTGAATCTCGACGACGCGCACGCGCGCTCATGGTCCGAGTGCTCGGCCGGAACGCCTGTCTACTTCAGCACGGAGCGCTCCGTCGACGCGGGCGCGTTCCTCGATGGCGACCAGCTCGTGTGCCGCGTGCCGGGCCGCGAGGAGATCGCTCTGCCGCGCGACGACTTCCAGCCTCCGGGCCGGCACAACGTCGCGAACGCGCTCGCGGCCATCGCGGCCGCGGCGCTTGCCGGGGTCGGCGACGAGGCCATTGGGGAGGGCTTCCGCGAGTTCCGCGGCCTGGAGCATCGGCTGGAGTTCGTGTGCGAACGCGATGGCGTGCGCTACTACAACGACTCGAAGGCTACGACGCCGGCCGCGGGCGCCATCGGCGTGCAGGCGTTCGCCGACACGCACGCGGGCAAGCTGATCGTGTTGGCTGGGGGGTACGACAAACACGTGCCCATGGACGACTACGCCGCGGCCTGTGCGCGGCTGGCTAAGCACGTGGTCGTGCTGGGCGAGGTGCGGGAGCTGCTGTTCGGGCTGCTCGATGGCGCGGGGCCCGGCGTGTCACGGGCCGACAGCTTCGAGCACGCGGTGCACCTGGCGCAGGCCGCGGCCCAACCGGGCGACGTGGTGCTGCTGTCCCCGGCCTGCGCGAGTTACGACATGTTCAACAACTACGAGGAGAGGGGGCGGACCTTCAAGCGGTTGGTGGGGGCATGACTCGGCCGGTAGCCGCAGTCGCCAGAATGCGGGCGGTCTGTGCCCGCTCGCCGGTTCGCCCGCATGCTGGCGCATGCGGCTACCTGGCGCACGCGGCTACCACGCCAACTCGATCGTCTCCCCCGTCTTCGCAGACTCGTAGCACGCGTTCAGGATGCGCACGGCAGCGAGGCCGTCCTCGGGCGGGGCGCTGTTGTGCGTGCCGTTGAGGATGTCGTCCACGAACAGCTTGTGATGGAGAAACCCCTTGCACGGTTCTTCGGGCAGCTCCGCGTCGATCCACTCGCCCTTGGCCCCTTCGCAGTAGCGCACGAGGGACGACGCCATGGGGTGCTTGATGAACATGGACCCGGCGTCGCCGTAGTGCTCCGCGTAGTACGCGCCCGCGCCGCCCCGCTGGGTCCAGTGCATCTCATGCGTCACGAGCGTGCCGCCGGACATCTCGTAGTTCATGATCGCCACGGTCTCGTTGGGCCGGCCGATGCTCGCGTCGATGGGCTTCTTCGAGACCGCGGTGTAGCCATCCATCATGGCCTGCACCTTCACGACCTCCTGGCCGGTGAAGTAGCGGATCACGTCGACGCCGTGGGTGCCGATGTCGATCACGCCGCCCCAGAGGCGCACCGCGTTGTCGTAGTTGCTGCCGATGCAATTGCGGTGGCGCACCATTTCGAGCGCGCCGAGCTTGCCTGCGTCGAGGAGTTGCTTCGCGGCCACTGAGTGCGGGAAGTAGCGGTGCATGAAGCTGCACACGAGCATCTTGCCGCTGCGCTTCGCGGCCGCGACCAGCTCCTCCGCGTCCGGCACGGTCATGGCGAACGGCTTCTGCGTGAACACGTGCTTGCCCGCATCGAGCGCGGCCGGGATGATCTCCATGTGTGTGTCCACGCGCGTGAGCAGCGCGATCGCGTCGATGTCATCCCGGTCGAGCAGCCGGCGATAGTCGTCGACCCGTTCCTCGAAAGGGAACTTCTCCATTGCGAGCTTCGCGTTCTCCTCGGTGATCTCCGCGAGCGCGACGAGCTTGCACTTGTCGTAAAGGTCGAGCGGCGGCAGGTGGTAGTTCCGGGCGATGCCGCCTGCGCCGATGACACCGATTCGGACAGGGTCCATGGTGGGGTCCTTTGCGTATTGCGTATTGCGTATGCAGAGGCGAACGGGAGCGTCGAAGCGAACGAGGGCGCACAGTAGGCCAAACAGGAATCGGAGTCAAGCCCAGCCCCTTTGCTGTGCGCGGGCCGCTTGGTATCCTGTGTGGCCTAATCTTGTCCGATACTCGCCGGATGGCTCACGCTCTCTTTCCACCTGCCTCCCGGCGTGGCGGCCTGGCCACGCATGTGTTCTTCCCGGGCTGGCCGTGTTTGCGCTTCTTGTATGTTCTTTGCTCGTTCCATTATCCCCTTGTTGGGGAGGAGGGAATCGTCATGGCCCAGCACCAGTCCGCGGCCAAGGTCGGGCTCTTTGTCGACGTGGCCAATCTCACGTGCAACGGCGGCTTCGGCGCCCGGTTCGACGTGCTGCGCGAATTCGCCTGCCGCGACGGCGGGGAGCCCTTGCGTTTGAACGCGTACGTGACTTTCGACCCCGAGCGCGGACGGGACGACATTGAGTACCGCGAGCGCACGTTCAACTTCTTCTCCACACTGAGGGACTTCGAGTACAAGGTCATCCAGAAAGATGTGAAATGGTACCGTGACGAATCGGGCGAGCGCTTTGGCAAGGCCAACGCGGACCTCGATATGGCCGTGGATGCGCTGCTCCAGTCCGAGAACCTCGACCGCGTGCTATTGGCCACAGGGGACGGTGATTTCGTGCAGGTCGTGCGCGCGCTCCAGAACAAGGGCTGCCGCGTCGAGGGCTTGGCCTTCCGCAACGTGTCGTCCGCGCTGCGCCGGGAGGTGGACATGTACGTGTCCGGCTACCTCGTGCCCAATCTGCTGCCCATGCCAGGCCCGGCCGACGGCCCAGCCTGGGGCGAGATCGGGTCGCGGGTGCGCGGGGTCTGCTACCACCACAGCGGCTCTTCCGGCTATGGATTCATGCGCTTCATGAGGCGCATTGCCGGGGGGCTGTGGATCACCGACTCCCGCCATCCCGACTCGCCGTACGAGTCTGTCTTCTTCCACGACTCGCAGATGCCGCAGGATTTCAACACGGACGATCTGCCCAGCCACGATCTGGTCTTCGAGTTCGAACTTGCGGAGTCCGACCGCGGCGGTTTGCAGGCGCTGCACGTGGCCCGGGTGCCCGAGGGCGGTTGAACGGCTGGCCCCGTTCTGATATCTTCGCTCCGTCTCACACAAGCGGCAGGCGAGGGCGCGGAGGCGAGCGAAGCTTCGCGCCAGACTGTTGACGTGGAGCGGATCCCGAAGCCTCGGGATCGCGTTCCGAGCCCATAGCAGCAAACGACACGAAAGGCGAAGGCCTTCCGCTCCAGTCTCTACGCAGAAGCAGCGCCAACGGCACGCACTCATACCCCCAAGAGTTCCATCATGCTTGACGATACCCGACTCGAAGACGACGAAGACGAATGCGGCGAATGCGAGGAGGAGAAGGAGGGCAAGGAGCCAGGCGACGCCCTGGCTGTGAAGCTGCTCAAGACTCGCACCATCATCCTCTCCGATGGCATCGACATGAAGCTCGCCCATCGCATCATCACGCAACTGCTGCTGCTGGAGCAGGACGACCCCGACGCGCCGATCAAGCTATTCATCGATTCCCCGGGCGGCGACGCGGACGCGGGCTATGCGATCCACGACATGATCCGCTTCATTAAGCCGCCGGTGAAGGGCATCTGCAACGGCCTCACCGCGAGCGCGGCGGTGATCGTGCTGCTGGGCAGCTCGAAGGAGAACCGCTTCTCCCTGCCCAACGCGCGCGTGCTCATCCATCAGCCCTCCACGACCGTGCGCGGCCACGCGGCGGATCTCGACATCGAGGCGTCGGAGATCCTCAAGATCCGCGACAAGATCAACAAGCTCATCGCAGACGAGACGGGCCAGACCGTGGAGCGGGTCGAGAAAGACTCGAAGCGCAACTTCTGGATGTCGGCCCAAGAGGCCAAGGCCTACGGGCTCATCTCCAAGGTCATCACGTCGCGAGACGAACTGGAATAGCGGGGAGCCAGCCGTCGCCCATGGCCGCGCACGAAACGCAATTCCGGGTTCGATACGGGGAGACCGACCAGGCGGGCGTGGTCTACTATGGCAACTACTTGCTGTACTTCGAGGTGGGCCGCACGGAGTTCATGCGCGCGCTCGGCATGCCCTACTCCGACATCGAGGCCCGGGGCTACTTCCTCACCGTGGCCGACAGCTACTGCAAGTACCTCGGCGTCGCGAGCTACGACCACCTGGTCTCCGTTCGCACTACGATCACGAAGCTCACGCTCACGCGCGTCGTGTTCGCGTACGAGGTCACGAACGAGACCACCGGGGAGCGCATCGCAGAGGGCTACAGCACGCTCGCCTGCATCGACCGCAACCGCAAGCCCTCGCGCCTGCCGGACGATCTGAGGGAGCGGCTCGAGTCCGCGGCGGACGCGTAGCGCCTGGCCACAAGGGCGAGCGTCCCCGCTTGTAGTAGGCCCGTAAGGGCCTTCCGCGTCCGAATCCCACAAACGAGAGGCGCCCTTACGGTCGCCACTACGAGCGCCAGCGAGGCCGGCCCGCGTTGACAGGGCGCGCGGCCAGGGATAGATTGGCCCGTCTCGCACCGCAACGCTCGTGTGAGAGGTCCGACCAGTCACGGATGCCCGCGCCCGCGCCCGCATGCTGGCGCATGCGGCGACCCCACATCAAGGAGACCCCGCCGTGAACCTCATCGTCATAGTCTGCGACACCCTGCGCCGCGACTACTTGGGTCTGTATGGGAGCGAGTGGGTCCAAACGCCGCGGCTCGACGAGTTTGGCGAACAGTCGATCACCTTCGACAAGGCGTTCATCGGCTCCTTCCCCACCATGCCCATGCGGCAGGAACTCATGACCGCGAAGCACGTGTTCCACACCATCGGCTGGGCGCCTATCCCGGAAGGCACGACCACGTTCCAGCACGCGGCCAAGGCCGCGGGATACACCTGCGCGTACGTGAGCGACCACATGCAGCAGTTTTGCCCGGCCAACATGAACTACCACCAAATGTTCGACCACGTGGAATGGATCCGAGGGCAGTTGCCGGACAAGTATGTTGATGACCCGAGCCTCGACGTGCACGTGCCTTGCGATCCCAACAAGATGCGGCCCAAGGCCGAGTTGATCGAGATGTTCATGCGCAACATCAGCGTGCGCGAGAGCGAGGAGGATTGCTTCGCTCCGCGTACGATGTTGACCGCGGCCGAGTGGCTCGATAGGGCCCAGCCCGAGAAGTTCCTCCTGTACGTCGACACGTTCGACGTGCACGAGCCTTTCTGGCCGCCGCAGGAGTACGTCGACCTGTACGACCCGGGGTACGAGGGCGACGTGGTGGTGTACCCCCGCTACGACTTTGCCGGCTACCTGACCGACGAGGAGCTTCGGCACGTGCGCGCGATCTACGCCGGTGCGATCACGCTCATGGACAAGTACATCGGCGTGTTGCTCGACAAGGTGCGGACGTTGGGGCTGTGGGACGACACCGCGATCTGTTTCATCTCCGACCACGGGTGGTACTTCGGCGAGCACAACTACATTGGCAAGCACACGGTGCTCGACCCCAAGGCGGGGTGGCCGTTCTACAACGAGGTGGCGCGCATCCCGCTCATGATGCACCTCCCCGGCCTGGACGAGCGGCGCCGCGTGGACCTGCTCGCGCAGCCGGTCGACGTCATGCCCACCCTGCTGGAAGCCGCGGGCCTGCCCGCGCCGGCAGGCATCCACGGCGTGTCCATGCTCGACGCGCTCAAGGGCGGCGACGCACCGCGGCCGCTTGCGGTCGTATCTCCGAAGTTGGCTGAGGACGAAAGCGTCCGGCAGTACAACACGATCACCGACGGCCACTGGACACTCATCCACGCCGGCAAGCACGCGCCGGCGGAGTTGTATGACATCGATGGCGACCCAGGGCAACTCGACGACGTGCGTGGGCAGTACCCCGACGTGGCGGCCCAACTGCACGCGGACTACATTGCGTATTTGGAGGGGCTGGCAACGGAAGAGGCGAGACTGCGGCTGAGGCTGGAGTGCGTGTAGCTACTCCCTGAGCGCCACGACCCCAATGGCGAGCTTGAGTTCGCTCTGTGCCTGGAGCAGGTCGATCTTGGCCTTGATGAGTTGCTGCCGCGCTTCGGTCAGGCGCAACTCGCCCTCAGTCACTTGGCTGATCGTGATGGCCCCCGCCCGGTACCGCTCGGTGAGCAGGTGCAGCGTCTCTTCGGCGGTGGTCACCGTCTTTTCGCCAAGCTCGACGCGGTCGCGGGCGGTGCGGATGTTGGAGAGTGCGTTCGACACCTCGGTATGCACGCTCAGCTTCAACTGCCGGTAGCGCTCTGCGATTTCGCTGGCATTGTGGCGGGCCTCTGCGATCGCGCCGACCGTGTTGCCGCCGTTGAACAGGTTCCATTGCACCGCCAGTGCGCCGGTGACGTCGTCATCCGCCTTTCGGAAATCGGGGGAGTTGCGATGCGCGTTGCTGTAGCCCGCGGACGCGGTGAGTAGCGGCCAGAAGCCTGCTTTCGCGGCCTCGATGCCGCGCTTGGCGGCCGCGTACTGCCGGCGCACTGCGCGCAGGTCCGACCGGTACGACCACGCGGCGCGCACGACCTGCGCCTCGTCCATCTTCTCCCACTTGTCCTTGGCCGCGTCCGGCATGACCAATTCGAGGTCCGCCGGGAGCGCCAACGCCATCAACTCGCCCAGCGCGATGCCTGCGAGGCGATAGGCGTTCTCCGCTTCCGTCTGCTGCACTTGTGCGTCGAGCTTGCGCGTCTCAAACGTGAGCACGTCCGTCTTCAGGCCCCGGCCAACCTTGAATCGGGCGTTCGCGTCTTTCAACTCACGAGACGAGAATGCGACCGATGCCTTCGCGATCTCGATACTTTCGTCGGCCAGAAGGATCAGGTAGAAGGCCTGCCGAACCGCGTTGTCGATTTGCTGCTTCACCCGATCGACCTGGAGGAAGGCCGCCCTCTCTTGGAGCTGGGCCGAGCGCAGGTTTTGGTAGTCGCGGCCGCCGGCGAAGAGGTTCCACGTCACGTCCGCGTTTGCGGTGTAGAGTTCGTTCCCCCGCTGGATTCCGTACCGCCCCCCGGCGATGTCACCTAGGCTGGGTAGGCTGGGGACAGTGAACGCCGAGCCAGACTCCACGTAATGCTTCACCCGAGCGCCCACGTCGACCGACGGCAGAAAGGGCGCCCACGCGCGAGTGATGAGCGCGGTGGCGCGGCGCACACGCGCCACGGCCTGGCCAATCTCCGGGTTGTTGGCCTGCGCGATGCGCACGGCGGCGTCGACGGTGAGCGTCTTGCTCTCGATTTTGGCCGGCCGCTGTTGCCGGTTGGTCAGCGGAACCTCGTGGGAACGCGCCGGGTCGTCCCAGTCCAGCACGGTCACGTCGGGGTCGCTGACACAACCCGCGGCGAACAGAAACGGGAGTAGCACAAGGAGCGCACGAGTCATAGTTTCCTCCGGTGGGGCTGCACTTGGTCTCGGGAAAACACGCGAGCCGGGCATGGCTCTTTCACAAGGCGGATCCCCTGGCCGCGGCAGCCGCCATTATCCACATGGCGCGCGGTTTCTCAAGAGCGGCTACGTCGACGCGCAGCCCGTTGGCTTCTGGGCGAGCCCCTCGATGGCCTCGTAATGGTCCTCAGCCTTGAGCTTGGAGTAGGCGAAGAAGCCTCGCAGATTTCGGCGCACGTCTTCCAACGAACGCTGAGCGAAGAACTTCTTGATGAGGTACTTGGGCCGGAAGTAGAAGCGCTTGTACGCCAAGGTGAGCAACTCGGCCACCTGCTCCACGCTCATCGTGTGGGGCACGAAGGTGATCTGGTGGAACGCTCGCGGCCCGACGATCGCTCCGTATTCCCCCACGTGTTGGTCCAGCCACGAGCCCTCGCACGGCGTCAGATTGTGGAAATTGGCGTAGTCCAAAGGCAGGCTACAGGCGAAGCGGATGGTCTCCTGCGCCTCCTCATAGGTCTCGCCGGGGATGCCGATGATAAACGAGGCATACGCCTCCATGCCCGCTTTCTTGAGCAGATGGACGGAGTCTCGGATTTGCTCGACCGTGACGCCTTTCTTGAGCATATCGAGATTCTTCTGCACCCCGGATTCGCCGCCGATGTGCACGCGCCAGCAGCCCGCCTCTCGCATGGCCTGCAGCAGTTCCATGTCCACCGTGTCGGCCCGCGCGTTCGCGGTCCACGGAATCTCCACGCCCCGGCTCTTCAACTCGTCGATGAACTCCAGCGCCCGGTCTCGGTATTGGGTGAACGTCTCGTCGAAAAACTGAAGGTGCCGCACGCCGTGCTCGTTGATGAGCCACTCGATCTCATCCACCACGTTCTTCGCGCTGCGCAGCCGCACCTGCTTTCGGGACAAGCAGAAGATGCACGTGGTGGGGCAGCCCCGAGAGCCGAAGATCATGGCCGACGGCAACGCCTTGTACGACCCGATCGCCGGCGCGTAGTCATCCATCTCAATCAGGTCGTAGTCCGGGAACGGGATCGCGTCGAGGTCTTCGATGACCGGCCGAAGCGGGTTTTGCACGATCGCGCCGTCCTTGCGCCACGACAGCCCCTTGATGTCCTCGAACGGCATCTGCCCCGCCATGGCTTGGCACAGCTCCACCGCGATGGGTTCGCCCTCGCCGGAGACCACGAAGTCCAACTCGGCACAGTCCTCCAGCATGCGCTTGCGCGCGTGGTTGGGGTAGTACCCGCCGGCGACCAGGGGCAGGCCGGGATAGGCCTGTCGGATGCGCTGAAGCAGCTTCTGGTCGTTGGGCCACCCAAACTGGATCACGGACAGGCCAAACAGGTCGGGCTTCCAACGCCCGATCTCCGCGAGGATCTCATCCCCGTCGTGGTAGTACCCGTCGATGAACGTCGTCTCGTGGCCCGCCTGCTTGAGCACGGAACTGATGTACATCAACCCACAAGGGTAGTTGAGGCTGTTGGTCATGCTGAACTTCTTGTTCAGCACGGACCGAGCGGCCATGGTCTTGGGCAGGGTGTCGCTGTGCGACCACGGCCCGATGGCCAACATGACGCGCATAGGAAGCTCCAAGCAAGTGCGTAGAAACGGCGATCTGCGAGCGATTTCCCCTGTTTCCAATCGTACCCGATAGGTGTGCTATAATCAAGCGACCCGCTTCCGGCGCCGGACACACAAGGCGAACTGCGCCCGCAACTCAAGGCCACTGACCGGCATGGATCAGAGGCAAGACATGGCGTGTGGAGCGCGAGTGTGCTGTTCCGTATTGCGTATTGCGTATTGCGTATTGCGTATTCGGATCGCGACCCGAGATACGGAATACGGAATACGCAATACCCTGCCAAGAGTGCGCGCACACCGCGCAACTTCTTATTTTTCGTGACCGTTTCTGACGGTCAAGGCACTAACACCGGCAACCGACCATGCCCACCACCCGCGCACACGTCATCATCCGCGGCCGGGTCCAAGGCGTGTGCTTCCGCATGTGCACGCAGGACCAGGCCCGCGCACGCGGCCTGAGCGGCTGGGTGCGGAACCGCTACGACGGCTCGGTGGAGGCCGTGTTCGAAGGCGACGCGGCCCGCGTTGAAGACATGATCGACTGGTGCCGCCGCGGCCCGAGCATGGCGCACGTGGCGCACGTGGACGTCACGCGCGGCGAGGCCCAAGGAGCGGCGACGGGCTTCAGCATCCGGCCGAGTGTGTAGAGTGAAGCTGCCCCGGCGACCAGTGTTCAGTGGCTGGCGACTAGTAATCTGGGCCATCGGGATAGTCCCCCTGAGGCCAATCGTGCGAACTTAAGCGTTGGATGGCTTTCGGAAGCCCCAACGAGGGGCGACAGTGAATAGCCCAAGGCGTGAGCCTTGGGTAAGCAACAGGCAACGGCGCCAAAGCCTCGTAGAGGCGACAGTATGCCACGTTCGCACGGTACTGTCGCCCCCTTGCGGGGCTCTGCGAACGCAGCGATCAGCGTTCCCAAGGCTGACGCCACGTGCCCCCAGGCGGCCGTTGACCCCCGCCGCCTGGCTATTGACTGCCGCGCCTACGGCGCTGGAGAACGCTAAGTCAGCGCCATTGCCCCTGAGGCAACTATCTTCTTGACCGCAGCAGACCGCGCCGGTAGACTCCGCTGCACCTGCCAGAGCCTGCCCATGTCTCGTTGAGCGCACGATATGCTCGACTTCTCTCTGCCGCCATCGCGACGCAAAGCGCGGTTCCAGCCGCTCTACTCGGAGCTGGAGCTGCACCGGGCCGTGCTGCGCGTGTACACCAAGCCGCTCTTCGCGTGGCGCAAGGCGCTCTCACGCTCGCACGACGGCCGCACACTCTACGACTTCGCCCGGCGCACGCCGCAAAACGTGGAGCTGTTGCACCGCCAACTCGCCACGCAGCACTTCCAATACCGCGAGGGGCTCGCGCACCACTACAACTTCAACGGCAAGCACCGCACGATCTACCTCTACCCGTGGGAAGAGCGCATCACCGATGTGCTGCTCTACCAAACGCTCAATCGGCACTTCCACAGCGTCTTCTCGTGGGACTGCTACGCGTACCGGCATCGGGGCTTCGGCGTGGACGTGTGCCAGCACCGCATCGCGCGAGAGCTGGCTCGCACGCCCCAGCCGGTGTACTTCTTCAAGCGCGACGTGAGCAGCTACTTCCCGTCCATCGACCACGACATCATGCTTGATGCGGTGCGGCAGTGGGTTGAGCCGGACGACTACCTCTTCGAGTTGCTGCGGCAGCGCGTGCAGTTCCGCGCACTCGACGGCGAGGAGGTCGTGGCCGCGGAGCGGGGAGTGCCGTTTGGAACGGCGATCGCCTGTTTCCTCGCCAACCTGTACCTCGTGCCCCTCGACCGGCGCATGGCCCAGTTCCCCGGGCTGCGCTACTTCCGCTACGCGGACGACATGCTCGCGTTCACCCCGGACCGCGGCGAAGCGATCGAGGCGCGGGCGTGCATAGAGGAGACTTTCGCGGAGCTGAGGCTGTCGAGCAAGCCGAGCCAACACGTGGACTTCCGGCTTGGGCCCGAAGGCGAGGACGCCGTGTTCGAGCGCGTGCCCAAGTTCCGACACCTCGGCCTCGAATTCCGCGGCGACGGCAGCATCGGCCTGTCCCGCGACAAGCAGCGCAAGATCCGCAACCGGTTCCGCTTCGCGTTCCGCCGCGCGAAGCGCAAATTCGCTCGGCTCAGCGATCCCACGAAGCGTGCGCAGCTTGCCATCGACCTGGCGCGGCAGGTCGTGGAAGATGGCTTCCGGTCGGTGGCGATCATCGATTACTATCTGAAGCACGTGGACGACGAGGAGCAGTTGCGCCAGATTGACCGCTGGCTGGCCGAGGAAGTGCTCGCCATTGCGTTCCAGAACGGCCATCGCAAGGGCAATTTCCGGCGGCTGCCCTTCAAGCGCATGCGCGACATGGGCCTCCCGTCGCTCCGGCACCGGCGCCGGCTCCTGCGGCACGGCCACATCCAGTCGTCGTTTTTCACGCTCCGAACGGAACGGTTGATCGAACAAGAACGCAGGCGGCTGTCAGGCCCCAAGCGGGCCTTTCCTCCGCGTCTGGCAGCAGCGACACCCGAACCAAGCTCGTAAGGAAGAGCGTCGCCTGTAGAGAGATGCCATAGCCGCCAACTTAGGAGCGACTTGCAAAACCCCAATGGGCCGAGGCCTCGCGCCTAACATCATGCATGGCGGAGGTGTCGAACGCGGCGCCGCCGAGATGCGAGCGCGGGAGCGCTCCGCTTGTAGTGGCGACCGTCAGGGCGCCCTCTGCGCCGATGGCGGATTGCCACCCGAGCGGAAGGCCCTCACGGGCCTACTACAAACGCGGAGCGCAGGAGCGCTCCGCTTGTAGTGGCGACCGTCAGGGCGCCCTCTGCGCCGATGGCGATTCGCCACCCGAGCGGAAGGCCCTCACGGGCCTACTACAAACGCGGAGCGCGGGAGCGCTCCGCTTGTAGTGGCGACCGCCAGGGCGCCCTCTGCGCCGATGGCGGATTGCCACCCGAGCGGAAGGCCCTCACGGGCCTACTACAAACGCGACGTCGCCAGCTTTCGGCACCCCAGCACAGGTAGGACAACTGGGGTTTTGCAAGTGGCTCTTAGGTTAGTTGGCGGGCGTTTTCTGAGCCGCCTGCGTTCGTTTCTTGGCTATGGATGAGAGATGAGGGATGAGAGACCATGTGCCTCATCCCTCATCCCTTATCTTTCATCTCTCATCTCTTTCGCAGGCGGAGGACGGCTGCCAGGCCGGCCTGCCGGCCTTTTCTCCGCATCTGGAAGCAGCGGCAAAGTGGAAAGCTCGTGAGAAAGAGCGCCGCCTGTAGGCAGACGTTATGGAAAACCTTACCACTAAAGTGGTAAGGTCGTTGTCTTAGCCGCCTCCGCCTGCGATTCTCCCAGCGCCGCGTTCGGCCACGCTGGGGATTAGAGATGATGGATTAGGGATCATTGCGGCCTCGACGAGGCAGCCAGCCGATATCCCCCTCTTTTCTTGCAGGCCGCGCCGCGGCCGCACCATGACGTAAGGAGACGCCGCCATGGGAATCTTGAAGAAGCTGTTCGGTTTCCTGTTCTCCGACGGACCCGACTTTGCGATGCCGAGCGCCAATGCAACTTTCGACAAGCCGGCCACACCGACCTCCTTCCCGGCCGCAGCGACTGGCGGCGAGCCCTTTGCAAACCCCATCGAAATCCAGTACGTCAACGCCCAAGGCGAGGCGAAGACGTTCGCCGGCGACGCAAACTCGATACGAGTTAAAGGCAAGCACATTTCCGTCTGTGTCCAGCCCACGGGCGCGCGTATCGCTTTGAGCCGGGACCGCATCGGCAACCCGGGCGCCATTGACGCGATCGTGTGTGACCTGCCTGATGCCGACGAGGCGCGGGTGCTGAACTACCACAAGAGCCGCGGCACCACGTCGGAGCGCTACGAACAGCTCAGGCAGAAGTACCCGAACTACTGATTGGGCGACGGAGGGGCAGGGGAGGCCAAGAGCGGAGCAGGCCGCGCACAAGCCTCCGCCCCATCCGCCGTACGGCGGACGGGCTTAGTGGGGACGGAATACACGCGCAAATCTGGAGCAGCGCCTTCTGCCGCCTGATGCTTGACATCGACCGCGCGGCGCTGCTAACATGCGGCGTTGGGTTGTTTGCACAGGTGGGGAGTATAGGGGAATGTGGCGGTTTTATGACGATACTGCGCGCCTCTGGCCGGAGACGAACGACATGATTAGAGCCAAATGTCCACGCTGCCAACTGCCCGTCAAGGCGCCCGATGAATACGGCGGGCGAGCCGCACAGTGTCCCAAGTGCGGCACTGTGTCGCGAGTGCCCGCGGCGTCCAAGTCCAAGGAAAAGAGCGCCCTCGCGGCCGCGGCCGTGGCCGCGCCGTCCAAGTCCAAGAGGAAAGCGGCCGCCAAGGCCAAGCCCAGTTTGGGCGAGGAGCTGTCCGGCCTGGCCGGCAAGAAACCGTCCAAGAAGGCCGCGCGGCGGAAGGCGGCGTCCGGGCTTGCAGCAGCCGTGGCGGCCCAGCCCAAAAGGCGGGGCGGGAAGCTGGTCGCGCGGACGCCTCGCCAGGCCCGCGGCCGCGGCAGTAGCTCCAAGACGGGCCTCTACGTTGCGCTGGCCGGCCTGGTGTTCATTCTCGGTCTCGGCGGCTTCCTGTGGAACAGCTTCTCCACGAAGCAGAAGCGACAGGAGAGCTACGACGCGGTCATGGCCCTTGTGGACGATGCCAAACAGGCATGCGACGCCGGCGAGTTCGAGAAGGCCGAGGCGCTGTACGCGGACGCCAAGAAAAAGGCGAACCTGCACCGGCGCCAGTTTATGGACGGTTCACTCAAGGAGCAGATCGACCAACTCAAGGAACTCATTACGGTTGCCGGATATCGGGCGGAAGTCGATGGCCTCCTGGCGAAGGCCGGCACGTCCCGCAAGCAGACCCCCCCGCAATACCAGATGGCGCAGAGCTACTACAAGCAGGCCCAACGCAAGGCCGAGATGTACTACAGCCGGACCCAAGACGCGAAGTTGAAGGAATATGTGGAACTCGCCAAGAAGGAACTCGACAGCGACGAGATCCGAATGGGCTCGCAGGGCCGCGTCTTTTATGACGGCAAGTGGATGACGCCGGAAGCGAAAGCTCGCCTGGAGAAGATCAAGATGGGTTTGGTCTTCTACAACAACAAGTGGATGAAGGCGACCGAAGTGGCCAAGCTCAAGGCCCAAGCCCGGCTCGCGGCCGAGGTTGCGCGCAAGGCCCAGTTGGCCAAGCGGAAGAAGAAGCCCGCCAAGGCCCCCACACGCCGGCCAAGGCGCACCCGCCCGAAAGTGCTCGCCATGGACGGCAACGCGGACGTGTGGATGTTCGACGATTTCGAGAACCAAACGAAGCCGCGCTGGCGCGTCGAAAGTTGGGGGGCGCCGGCCACGCTGTCGCTGGCGAAGAAGGGCAAGAACACGGTCCTCAAGGTCGACTACACCACCAAGGGCAGCGACAAATGCGCGCTCCGCAAGTACATCCCCTTGCAGTGGCCCTTCGAGACGCGGGACGAACTGGTGCTCGACGTGAACAACATGAGCAAGGCGAGCGTCCAACTGACCCTGGCCTTCTTCACCAAAGGCGGCAAGGGCTTCTACGAAACCGTTGGCCGCAACATCCGCGTGGGCGAAACAAAAAACGTCGTGTACGACCTGCGGAGCCAGCGTTTCAAGTGCGCCGAGACCGGCTGGGCCAACAAGTCGCCCCTCAAAGATCCTGGGAGTGTGACGTCGATGTGCCTGATGCTCTACCCTCGCTTAGCAGGCACGATCACTTTCGACAACATCCGCTTCACGAAGAAGGGCAAGAGGTAGGCCCTGCAAATGACGCGCTCGATTGCGCAGGTGGGATTGATCGTACTGGTATCGGGCTGCATGTCTCCGGCCATTGTCTCGCGGCAGCGCAGGGCCCCGCGTATGGCGACCCTTCCAGGCACACGTGTCGCCGTGGCCTCCTACACAAGCGGCGTCGACGAGGTGCCCGCAGGGTGCCCACTCCTCGTCAAGGCCCGGCAAGAGTTGCAGGCCGACTTGGAGCGCTCGGAGCTGTTCGAGCGCGTCGTCGCGGGCCCTGCCGCACAAACCCAGCCAGTCGCCTGCACCCTCCGGCCCAAGCTCCTCGCGTCACGTATCCAGTCCGACACCGGCTTCTGGCGCAATGTCTTCGCGTGCCTCTCCGTGGCCGGCATGTTCATGGACCTGAAGCTCAACGAAGTCGTCACCTACAACGACTTCGAGGTGGACGTAGTCCGGCAGACGGACAAGGAGACGCGCCTCGTCAAGACCCTGCGGTTCGAGATGGAGACCGTCTACCGCTATCCGGCCACGACCGCCCTGGCCGGCACGGACTGGATCGACGTGCAGAATCACATGCTGCTCGTGGCCAACCGCAACATGACCGCCAGTCTGGTCCACGCGCTGCCTCCTCTGCTCAAGATGTCGCTGGGCGAGCCCGCGGCCGCACAGCCACGAGCGCCGCGCCCCGCGTTGCCCCAGTCCGTGATCGACTCGCTACACACACCTGCCCCCTGAGGCCCCCATGGCCCACCCGCACATCTTGCTCGTTTCGCTTGAAACCATCCGCCGCGACCACCTGCGCTGCCACGGTTACAGCAAAGACCTCTGCCCCCACCTCGACCGGCTCGCACGTGGCGGCGTGTGGTGCACGGATGCGGTCGCGAACTGTGGATGGACACTGCCGCAGAACATTACGCTCCACACCGGCCTCTACCCCCTCACGCACGACCTCACGCTCTTGCGCGAGCAGCACCCTGTCGCCCCCGAACACGTGCTGCTCGCTGAGCATCTCAAGGCCCAGGGCTACCGCACGTTCGCCGGGGTGAACGCGCGCAATGCGTACAGCGTGCACGCATCGTACGGCTTCGACCGCGGGTTCGACGAACACGTGCAGGGCGCCGCCTACAACCAACACATGGAGTGGACCGTGCAGTTCGTGCTCGACCGCTTCCAACAGCACCACGCCGAGGCGCCGTGCTTTGTCTACGTCCACGTGAACGACACGCACGAGCCTTGGGACGCGCCAGAGCCGTGGCGGCGCATGTGGGGCGATTCGTACCACAACCAATACGAAGGCGACATCACGTACACCGACCATCACCTCGGCCGCATCTTCGCCGGCCTGCGGGAAATAGGCATCTGGGACGACACACTGGTGGTCGTGTTCGGCGACCACGGCACGGAGTTCTGGGAGCACGGATCCACGGAGAAGAAGGTCAACCTCTACAACGAGATCCTCCACGTGCCGTTGGTCTTCCATTGCCCGTCACGCTTGCCCGCGAACCGGGCGCTGCCCGGGCTTGCCGAGTCCGCGCAAGTCGCGGCGACACTGCTCGACATTGCGGGACTGCCGCCGCTGCCCACCGCGCAAGGCCAAAGCCTGCTGCCGCGCATCGAGGGGCGGCAGGCCGAAGGCCCCGAGTCCGTGTGCAGCTACACGCGCCACGAACATCAGCGCAACGGCGGGCCAGTGCAGTTTGACCACTACGCGATCCAGACGCTCCACGCCAAGTTTATCCGCCTGGAGCTGCACGCCGAACTCGCCGCGCTCCACAGCGACTGGAAGTGCCGCGTGCAAATGATCGCGGTGCGCTGCCGGCAATCGCCCGACGCGCTGGGGCCGGGCTCGGTGCTGCGCGAATACTACGACCTCGTCGCCGACCCGGGCGAGGGGCGCAATCTGCTCGCGCAGGGCAACGACGCGGCCAGCGCGGCCGCAGCCGAACTGGAGGCGAAGCTCGACGCGTGGGTCGAAGGATGTGTCGCCGCGCGGCCAGAGCAGAATGGTTGATGGTTGATGGCGTCTGCGTCCGCCGCACTGGTCGAAGATCCGCCGTGCGGCGGGCGGATTGATGGCAGACAGGCGCGGCTGTGCGGCGCTCGTACACGCGAACGTCCGGTGGCGCGGGGTTGTGCGTCGCTGGGAACACGGCGTATAATCCCCTCCCGCCACTCACCCGCGTGTCAATGTGTTGCACTCGGCCTCAACTGGGAGTTCCCACGATGTCATCGAATCGCCGTCTTCCCGCCGCGGCGCTATGCGCGCTCATAGTGCTCGCCGCCAGCACCCCTCTCTTCGCGCAGGGCTCCGACGCCGACGGCGGCATTCCCTGGGCCGTCGTGCGCCACGCACTCTGGCAGTACGTCTACGGCATCGGCTGGCTCATCATCGCGGTCGTGTTCTGTATCGGCACGTACAAGGTCTTCGACTGGGTGGACCCGCTCGACTTCCGCAAGGAGCTGGAGAAGAACAACATCGCCATGGGCATCGTCATCGGCATGCTCCTGCTGGGCCTGACTCTGGGGACGCTGATCTTCGCGGGGATGATCAGCTAGTTCGCTGGCCGCACAGACGCGTAGGGTGGGCCGTGCCTAATGCCATTATCTTAGGGCACTCCGTCCGGAGGATCCACGATGCATTGGCCAGGGCAGACTCCGTGGCCAGCTTTAGCTGGCCTTTCTGAGTGCCACCAGATTCATCTGGTGGTGAGCATGGCACTCGATTCAACTCCATGAGGAGCCTGCTTCAGCAGGACTTCTCTTGCTGCCGCAAGCGAATCGAGAAGCCGCGCTAAAGCGCGCTCCAGCCAGTGAAGCGAAGACTTGCTGTCCACCACGTGAACGTGGTGGCAAGGCAGAGAGCCAGCTAAAGCTGGCTAAGCTGGCTGAATCCCGGCACTCCAGCAGAACGATCGAGATGGCCACACGTGCCGCGCTTTGCCTTAAGTTAATGGCATTGGGCCGTGCCCCCCAATTCTGGCTTCCCCTCTGCGCCTTTGCGTTTCTCTCCGGTTCACGCGTAAACCGCGAGCCGGTCTTGGCCGTGCTTGGTCCCGTCCTGGCGCAGGCCGTCGATCTCCGGGATCACGTACTGCGCAAACCACTCCTCCATCATGGCCTTCATCTCCGCGATGCGGCCCTCCTGGCGGGGGTCGTCGGCCAGGTTGCGGCGTTCGTCGGGATCGTTGACGAGGTCGTAGAGTTCGTGGGGGCCGTGGGAGTGGCGGTACACGAACTTCCAGTCCTTCGTGCGCACCATGCGCACCGGGCCGTACTCGTCGTAGATCACCACGCACTCGCGCGCGTCCATGGGCTCCCCGCGCAGCAACGGCAGGAACGACCGCCCCGGCAGGTTCTGCTCCTCAGTGGGGCAGGGCAAGTCGACGTACGCGAGCAGCGTGGGCATGAAGTCATATGCGCTCACCATCGCGTCCTCGACGCGGCCCTCGGGGATTGCGCCAGGGTGGCTGAAGATCGCCGGAACCTTCACTGAATTCTCGTACATGTTTCGAGGGCCCGTGCCATTGCCCTTGCCCCAAAAGCCGTGATGGCCGCAGGAGAACCCGTTGTCGCTCACAAACACGATGAGCGTCTTCTCCCGCAGCCCGCGCGCCTCGACCTTGTCGATGATGCGGCCGATGTCGAGGTCCATCGCGGTGACCGCGGCGAAGTAGCCCTTGAGCATCTCGCGGTTGCCCAGGCACTGGTGCGTGAGTTGGTGCCTGGGGTGGCGCGCCCACTCGTGGATCGGCTCCTGCGGGCAGGTCTCGAACGGGCAGTCGTCGTACGAGTCCACAATGTCCTGTGGGTGGCCGGTGTAGGGGCTGTGCGGGTTGTTGTAGTGCACGCTCAGATAGAACGGCTGGTCGCGGTCCGCATAGCGGTCGATGAGCATGAGCGCCTCGTCCGTGCACACGTTCGTCACGTAGCGCTCCTCGAGCACGAACTCGCCGTTGCGGATCATGTCGGCGCGCGTATAGGGGCCGCCGTCGTTCTGGCGCACGAACCAGTGGCTGAAGCCGTGCTGCGGACTCCAGTTGTCGCCCATGTGCCACTTGCCGCTGATCGCGCAGGTCCAGCCGTTACGCGCCATGATGTCCGTGTACGCAATCTCGTCGCGAATGTACGGGAGCGAGTCCGGCCCGCAGCGCCGGCCGCTGAGGTAGTCGTGGATGCCGTGCTGCGACGGGATGCGCCCAGTGAGGAACGTCGCTCGGCTCGGCGAGCAGACCGGCGTGGCGCAGAAGAAGTTGGAGAACCGCGTCCCAGTCGCCGCGAGCCGGTCGAGGTGGGGCGTGCGGATCTCGTGGTTCCCCGCGCACCCCATGGCCCACGGGCCCTGGTCGTCGGCGAGAATGAAGATGACATTCGTGCGGGGGTCGGGTTGGTCAGGCATTTGATTGTCTCCTATGGGTGCAGGTCTGAACGTACGTAGTAAACTGGGCGTTCATTCCCGTGGTGCGCCGGCGCAGAATGCACATGCGCCGAAGGCGCATCACAACATAGCCCAGTGCAAGCTCGTTCGGTCGCGTCAGCGGGCGAA
>JAJRTI010000640.1 GCA_024278415.1 Planctomycetota bacterium
ACGGCCGCGCGCCGCTGGGGTTCGACATGCGTCTGCATTTGTTCGCGGGGCGACCCGAATTGCTCATCGAATACGGCTTCGTGATGAACGCCCCCGCGGCGAGGCTCTCTCTTCGATCTGTCTCGCTCGTGTTCGAGGGCGACTTTGCCAAAGCGCGGGCCGTGCTCGCCGCGGGGCTCGGCGGCAAGGCCACGGCGGCCATTCCCGTGGAGCAGCGGCCGCAACTCACGCAAACCGCGGCGAACTCCTTCGGCGCCGACATCCGCGCCCGGTTCGACGTCCGCGAGCGGGAGGCGGGTACGCGTATCGCATCGGGCAAACGCACAGAAGGATGGCTTGCGCTGAGCGGCGGCAGGGCCGACGTGGTCGCGTTCGCGCCTCACTTCTGGCAGCAGTTTCCCAAGGGCCTAACCTGCGGCCCGAAGGGCTTCGAGATCGAGTTATGGCCAAAGCGCGCCGGCGGGAAGCCCTTTGTCGCGAACCAGGGCATGGCGAAGAGCCATCAACTCGGCCTCACGCTCGCTCCGAGCGGCGCCCTCTCCGCGGACGCGCGCACCGCGGCGCTCGACCGATGGCGGGAGCCTTTGTTCGCGGCCGCGTCCTCCGAGTACTACTGCGCAACCGGAGCATTCGGCGAACTTGCGCCGCGACGGCCGGGACGATATCCCGAATACGAGTCCATAGTCGATGCGGCGTTCAAACGCATGCTCACCGAGCGCGCGGGATACGGCATGGAAAACTGGGGCGACGTCTGGCAGCGGGGCTACGTGCCTGGCGCGAAAATCTGGTCGAATCAGGAATGGGACTTGGCGAACCACTGGATTGTGCAATTCGCGCGCACAGGCGAGCTGCGTTTTCTTCGCTTCGCGTCCGAGGCGGTGCGACATTTCGCGGACGTGGATTGCATCCATTTTTCCACGCGCCCGCGCATCGTCGGCGGCGCGCGCATGCACTGCCACACCGCGCTTGTCGGGCACCAACTCGAAGGGCCGAACTTTAGCCATGCAGGATGGGTCGAGGGGATGATCAACAACTATCATCTCACCGGCGATCGTCGCGGGCTCGAGGCCGCGGTGGGCATCGCCGATTACATCGCGCGCAACGCGCCACCTCGTGATCGGCATTCGCCCCAAGGCCCGCCCTACAACTTGATGATCCAACGCCCGGCCGGATGGCCACTGACCACGCTCGGCCTCGTGTATCGCACGACGTGGGATCCGAAACACCTGCAAACCGCGCGGCGAATCCTCGACTACGCGCGGCGTTGCCAAGACCCCGAGCGCGGCGCGTGGGACGGGCAGTCGGGACACGAGCAGCCGTATCGCGGCGGATGCGTCTTCGCCTACACGCTGCTGCGCGGGCATCGTTTGTATTACGAGCTGACTGGCGACGAACGCGCGCGCCGAGACTACGCCGCGGCCGCGCGATGGCTGCTGTGCGAACTCTGGCGGCCGGGGCATCGTTTCCTCTATGAGCAGTGTCCGAGCCATGAGCCGGGCACGCGCGTGCCCTTCATTCTCAGCGAGATGGAGGGGTATGCGAGCCGTATCACCGGCGATCCCATTTTCGCGGCGATGGGCCGGCAGGCGCTTGCGGTTTGCGCCGCGGGCGGGTCGAAGGAGTGGATGATCGGCCGCGCCGCGGCCTCGCAATGGGGCAACGGCATTCTCGAGCAGGTACCCAAGATGCTCCACGATTGGGAGTCGCTCGGACTTTCGTTCGACGATCGCGTCGTCCTCATTCCGAAGAGCAATTTGACTCGCGTGGGGTTCGGCCATCCGACGATCGCGCGGCTCGTGTTGGAGAACGGTGCGGACAAGGCCATCGAGGACGTACGGGCGCGGGTCATGATCCGCGGCGATTGGACGGCCGAAGTCCGCAAGGTTTCCCCCCGAGTCGGCGCTGGCGGCCGTGGCTTGGTGGAGGTCGCGTGCAAGTCCCCGCCGCCCATTCGGCTTTACGAATTGCAGAACGACGTCGCGTTCTTGCACGTCGCGGTCACGTATCGGCTGGCCGGCCGTCGCCGCGTCGCGCTTGCTTCCACGCGGCTCAAGGCGGTGGGGCAGCTAGAACTCGACCTGCCGCCATCGGTGGCGCTCAAGCCGGGAGCGGCCGCGGAGCTTCGGCTCACGGTCGCGGATGGACGAAGCGCGCGGCCCGAGCCCAAGGTGGCGGTCGAGTCGAGCGTGAGTGGCATCGAGCTTGGCGAGCCCCGCGTCGTGGAGCGACCCAACGCTGGCGAACTCGTTCTGGCGATACCTCTGCGCGCGGCCGAGCACGCGAAGGTGGCTTCGGGCGATCTGCGTGTGCGTGTGGCGTGCGGCGCTCATGTCGTCCGCGGCCAAGTGCCCGTGGCCATCGGACGCTTTCGGGCGCTGCTGATCGAAAGCGACGATTCGGCCGAATGGGAGCACCCCTTCCGCGCGGTGCTGCGCTACCCCGGCCTCGCTATCGAGTACATGCCCTCGCGGCGTTTGAAAAGCGACTTTCCGCGGTCCGCAGCGGAGATTGCGCGGCGGTGGGAAACGGTGATCCTCGCGGAAACGGGCGAAGGCGCGGCCGCGTTCCTGCCGGAACAGTTGCGGGCCCTCGCGCAATTCGTTCGCGCGGGCGGCGGCTTGATGACCGTGGGTGGCGCCCGCTGCTACACTCCCGGCGGGTACGCGAAGACCCCGCTCGCCGACGTGTTGCCCGTCGATCTCGCCGA
>JAJRTI010000641.1 GCA_024278415.1 Planctomycetota bacterium
AAGGGCTTGCCGCGGTCCACGATGGTGACGGAGAGGCCGCTGGCAATGGGCTCGAATTCGATTTGCATCTCGCCCGGCGCCTCGCCGTGGAACGCGTAGGAGATCACATTCGTGCAGGCCTCCTCGACCGCCACTTCGAACTCACCCGTCCGCTCCTTGCTAAGCCCTGCCATGTTGCCGAACCATTGGACCATCCCGCCGATAACCGCGAGGTACCTCGCATCCGCCGGCACGCGAAGCACGGCGCGCTCGTGCCGCTGTTCAGTACTGCATGTGTCGTCCGGCTGGCTCATCCCTGTGGGGCC
This sequence comes from Planctomycetota bacterium, assembly GCA_024278415.1. Next base: position 306 of record JAJRTI010000641.1, read on the forward strand.
GCAGAAGCAAGTGGAAAGGGCTGCAAGCGTTTCGCATCCTACCAGAAGTGGCCGCACGGTCAAGCCGCGGAATGCAGGAGTTGACGGCCCAGCTCTTACGGCAGGATCGCCTCTTCCGCTTGAATCCGCCCTCGGCATTTGTCCTGCCCATCCCCCCAGTGTCCGTTGCACGGGCGCTCCGAGCGGCCGGGCCGGTGCGCGGCCGGCCCATCATGTTGAAAGTTTCCCCGCAACTGCGCTGAGCACCCCCACACAAATGGTCATCAAGTGGAACGCCATGTCCACGTGCGCGTTCTCCGGGGTGGGAACGAACTGGATGCGCAGCCCCGCCGCGAAGATCGCGAGGATGACCCCCGCGGCAACCGTGAGCACAACCGCGCAGGCAGGGATGAAGTTCAGCCATCCCGCGTCGTCAATGCCCTTGACGGTTCGCATCATGGCGACCCCCACAACGACGGTCGCCACGACGACGCCAATGAGACTCACGAAGTTGCGTTCCGTCCCAATGGTCGTGACGATGCCGCGCAGCGCGCGTTCCACGTTGTGGAAGCGAATGAACTCTGGGGCTTTGCGAAAGGAGATCTGAGGTGCGGACTTGAGCGCGTAGAGCGTCGCGCCGATGGTAACGATGAGGCAGAGCAGGGGGGTGAACGACATGCCGGCGCAGCGCCGGCGTAGCGAGGAGCTAGCAAGTGGCATGGGGCTCATTTCTCCTGACGCCGCGCGGCATCCACCAGCACAAGGCGTCCGTATGCCGATGGGTCTTGGAAGTTGTTCGCTGTGCCCCGCCAGACGATCTGCGACTTGCGCTTGGCCTTAGCGTCGCCAACATTGTCCGCGTCGTCCACCGCGATGTCAAAGCCAAGCTCGCGGCCGGTTTGCGGCCAGCCCTTGGGCCAGGGAACGGCTATCACGAGGGCGTAGCCGGCCGGCGTTCGTGCGCCGCGAATCGACGTGCCGGGCGGGAAACGGCCCTTGGGGGGCATGTTGCTCCAAGTGCGAGAATTCGGCGCTACGCACAGCACTTGGTACGTGCCTGAGCCAAGGGCCGCCGCTCCCATCGAGCCCTTGCCACGAAGGTCGAGGAACAGTTCGACACAGTCGCCGTTGTACGCGCCTCGGTCCGGGCTCGGCTTGATTGCATCATCCGTGACTGCGACGCGTACAAGGAGCGCGCGCGGCGTCCAAGCCGTCTGCGCAGCCGCGCTAAGATCGCTCGGCCCGCGCCAACTGTCACGTTCGTGCGTGCTGGCGAATCGATCGGACACACCAATCACGACTTGCTTGCGCTCGCGGAGCGACAGCGTGGGGGCGCCCGGCCATGTTGCCGCAGAGTCCTCAGGCGCGGCGTTGCGCCTCACACACGCAATGGCCTCGGTGTCCGGCAACTCGGCGACTTTGTTGAGGATGAGCTGGCCCACGTAGGCCCAAGGCGTCTTGGAACGAAGGCGCACGCGGTCGCCGGCGTGCAGCTCAACAGGCTGGGTCGCGACCAACTCGCCATAGATCATCGTGTACTTGGCGGTGCGGCGAGTGACTTCGGGCTCTTTGTCCGGCGCGGGGGCGAGCGTCAGCGTGGATGGCTTCCCCCCGTCGACACGAAGCTCGTAGCTGCGCGCGTGAGGCCCATCGAGACGCAGGTCCACCCGCACCTCGTACAATGCTCGGTCGATGGCCTTCAGCGTCCAGGCAATCTCATCTCCCGCGTCCGGCAGCCCCACGACGCGGCGGTCGCCGTGGAACGCACGCGACGTCATCTCCTTGACGTTCCGCTTGCCCACATCGGCCACAACGTCCGCGTCGGGCGCCTCGAAGACGAAGCGCTCGCCCGCGAGCCGGGTCTTGCGCATGGCCTCGATGGAGGGGCCGGTGATGTACTGCGGCCTGTCGGAGAGGACGAGTTGCAGCGCGCCGGCGGGAGTGCGGAGGTCCGCGTTGCCCCACATGTCCCACACCCGGCAGGGCTTCGTGGCTGGGATCGCGAGCTTGCGCTCGATGGCGCCTACGCGCCAAGCGACGAGCATGGGGCCGGAAGGCTTCGAGAAGATGTGCACGTGGAGGTTCGCGCTGCCAAGGTCCACGCGCTCGACGTCACGCGCGTCCGAGAGCCTCGCGGCCGCGCCGGCGAATGCGAGCGTGTGCATACGCGGCGCACCGCGGACCGTAAACATGGGGAACGCGTGCGTGTACCAGGCATACCAGAATACGTGCTCCACACCGGCCGAAACGTTGAGGATGTAGTGCCGAGCGAGCATCGCGGCCGCGCGGTATTCGTTGATGGGGCGGCGAGGCCAGCCCGCCTTCCAGTTGGGAGCGATGTCCTTGGGCGCTTTTGCGGCAATCGCGTCGGCGCTGAGCGGCCGGCAGCCGTTGCGCTCCGGCACCCAATAACCCAGCTCTGTATTCCAGATGGGCTGGCGGCCGCCATACTTGGCGATCAGGGCATGTGTGGCCGCGAGCCGGCCCAAAAGGTTCGCCTCTTCGGGGCTGCTCGGCGAGGTGTACGTGTGCACGGATACCACGTCCATGAATCGCAGCGCTCCCAGCTTGAAGACCTTCTCCATCCAGGGGAGGTATCCGCCTGTGCCGGAAATACCGACAAGCTTGGAGTCGGGATCGGCAAGCTTGGCCGCTCGGTAGGCCGATTTCGCGAGCGATGCGTATTCCCCGACGGTGCCCTTGAAGAAGCCGGCGTTGGGCTCGTTCCAGATCTCGTAGTGGCGGATCAGTCCCTTGTAGCGGGTCGCGACCGCGTGGACATAGCTTGCCCACGTGTTAATGTCCTTCGGCGCGGCGGTCGCGCCGCCGCCGGTATAGTGCGGCCATTCAGGATGCGAACTCGCCCACGTCGGTGTGTAGGCGAACACGAAGAGCAGATTGACGTGGTGGCGCCGCGCGTTTTGCACGGTCGCGTCCTGTTTTGTGAAGTCGATCGGGCCGGGCTGGGGTTGCATGCGGTTCCAAGTGTCGCCGGTGTCCCAAAGCCGATTCCACTTCGCGCCAATCGGCGGCCAGTCCTGCATGTCTCCCTTGTGGATCCCGAAGGGGGACGAGTCCGGGGTGGTGGCGAGGTCGATGCGCGGCACGACGGCGATGTTGATCTCATGCGTGGCAACAGGCGCCCCAGCTTGCAGAACCTGAGCGGTGACGAAAAACGGCCCGAGCTTGCCAAGCCGAGGACTCCAAGCAACCGGCGTTTGCGACGCGGCCGCGGCTCGAACGGCGCGGCTCCCCCGGGAGACCTCCTTGCCGAACTCGTCGCGGGCGCTGAGCCGCAACAGCAGGTCGACAGGGCGCGGGCCGAAGTTCATGACGGATGCGGTTATGTTCGCCGGCTCACCATCGACGAACATGGACGTGTACGCGTTGGCCCGTATCGCAACATCAAGCAATTCGTCGCCTGCAAGACGCGTCAGGATCAAGTTGTACACGCTCGCGTAGTGGGCTTGTGACTGGACGCGCAACAGATCTCCTGGCCGCAGCAGCAGCTTGTCCTCCGCCGTGATGCGCCCTCTGAACGCTGCCCAGTTCTTGCCACGCGACGTGACCTTGGGCTTGCAGCCGCGCGAAAGAAGGAATCGCAGCGCCCGCGCCCGGCCCGGCAGGAAGCAGCGCTCCGGCGCAGCGAGGCGGTAGGAGCGGATGAAGTCAGTTCCTTCGCAACGTGAGCCCGTGCGGACCTCCAACTCCACCCGCTAGGCGCCCGGCTCAATGTTGGCAAGCGTCCAGCCGATCTCGTCGCCTGGATCGACAAGGTTCCCGTACTTGACGTTGCCCTTGGCGCCCGCGTCGTGGATCACCCTTGACTTCGCGAATGGAAGCACCATGGCCTCGGCAGCGAACAGAGGGGCCGGGAACAGCGCGCTTGCCAACGCCCACGCGCACAACCGTGCATTTACGGATTGGAGGTCGTGACATGTCGGCCTCGTACAACGGTGCTTGCCCGCCCCCGCAGGGCATGTCCCTGCGGAGCGGGGACTGAGGGCCAGAAGCAGCCCCCACCCCCCGTTCTTCGCTGTCTGCGCCGCCCAACGGGCGGCGCAGACAGCGAAGAACAGAGATAGGTATGGGGTATGGCGCTGCTGGCTGTCAATCGTCGCGCCGCAGGGGCAAGCCCTGCGGCGGCATAGTACGTGGCTGAAATGTGATCGGAGGCCAAGCGCCAGGCTTGGCGCGAACATAGAGAGCTGTCGCATGTCGGCCTCTCAGGGAGCGTCGCGTCAATCGACTTGCTTCTTCATGATGAGGAGGTAGTTGAAGCCTCGCAAAAAGAAGTTGCCGTCGGCCGCGGATTTGTGGTAGCTGCGGCGGCTAAGCTTCGCGTTGTGCCGCACGACGCACACGATGTCAATGGGGCGAAAGTACTGAAGCAGGAGTGCATACATCTCGAATCCGATCGCACAGAACACGCCCTTGTGCGCCCGTGAGTCGGAGCAGTAGATCGAGATCATGCGCCGGTTCTTGAGCACGCGGCACGCCTCCGCGAGCACCTCATCGAGCGCCTCGTAATACTCGGGCGTCGTCGCGTCGAGTTTGCCGATGCAGCGCGGGTCGTCGGAGTAGTTGATGTGGGCGGAGTAGGGGGGATCGATAAAGACGAAGTCTACGGTCTCATCATCGAGCGGTAACTCTCGGGCATCGGCAAGGTGAATGTCGTCCCGCGTGGGGTTCAGGTCGAATCCCAGCCCGTCGCGGCCCAAGTCCTTGCACACGTCGAGCGTGGTCCCGCTGCCGCACATGGGGTCGAGCACGAGATCGCCATCGCGCGTGTATCGTTGGAGCAAGTTCCAGATCACCCAGGACGGCGTCGCGCCCTTGTAATCTCGGTCGCCTTGGATTCTACCGCCGTAGTGCTGCGACGGGTATTCCCAGAGCGTGGTGGTCTGGAGCTTCAGTTTGGGAGGGCGAGGAGGCAAGGGGGCACCACTCAAATGGACGAGGGTTCGCGCATGAACGTCAGAACCCGAGATAAAAGACAACGTAACACTTCAGCCAAGTACAACAGCCGGTACCGGAATACTGTCAAAGCCTCCGTGCAACGCCGCGTGTTGGGGTATCTGAATCCCAACGGGATTCCGGATATCAGCCCAGGGTTCGCGAGCGAAGCTCGCAACCCTGGG
>JAJRTI010000642.1 GCA_024278415.1 Planctomycetota bacterium
AGCGCGGCGCCGCGCGGGGCGCGGCTTGCACTGGGCTATGTTGTGGCAGCCCTTCGGGCTGCGGTGTCCGCGAGGGGTTGCACGCAGGCGAAGAGCCGGGACGTTTGTTGTGAACCTGCCTGAATCCACTTCGAAACTGAAGCTCCAGAATGCAACGCGTTGGGATACGTACAATCAGACCTACACCCTTAAGATAAGGCAGAGCACGGCACGTGTTGCCATCTCGGGTGTTCTGCTGGAGGTGTGGGATCCAGCCAGCTTTAGCTGGCTCTCCGCCTTGCCACCACGTTCACGTGGTGGACACCAAGCCCTCGCTTCATTGGCAGGAGCGCGTTTTAGCGCGGCTTCTCGATTCGCTCGCGCCTGCCAGAGAAGCCCTGCTCAAGCAGGCTCCCCATCGAGTCGAATCGAGCGCCGTGCTAACCACCAGATGAATCTGGTGGCGCTCAGAAAGGCCAGCTAAAGCTGGCCATGGAGTGTGCCCTAGCCAATGCATCATGGGGCCCGCAGGGGAGTTCCCTGAGTGCAGCATTCCATAAGTTCGTATAGCCTCGGAGGCGCGATCCGCCGCTGGTAGCACGCACGTCAGTGCGTTCCGCTGTGCGCCTCTCGCGTCAGCAGAGGCGCACTCACGAGCGTGCTACGAACACGCACGATCCCCACACAGATTCGCGGAATGCGACACTGGGTTGATGGCATTGCCCTGCTAGCCTCAGATCCCATCATCTGGATCTGCCGTCGGACGGCTCGGTTGACGTGCGGGCTATCTCCCCACTTCCCGCCGCCGCAGCAGCCACTCCCCGATCCGACCCCACCACAGAATGATAATGACCAACAGGGGAACTCCGTTCGTGGCCATGTTTAGCAGCCAAGGCCCCAAGCCGGCGTCGCGCGCCCCTGCCCCGCGCACGATCGACTCCGTGAGCAGATTCGACGAGCCCTTGCCCAGCAGCAGCTTGAGCGTGAAGCCGAAGGGCAAGTGCCGGACCCCATCGAGCTTGATCTTGGGCGACTCCGCATTGTCTTGCACGTAGTAGGAGCCACCCGCGTACGTGACCACGTGCGTCTTGGGCGACGTGAGCGCGCCAATCGAACACACCACGACGCTGAACGCAACCGCGCAGGCGAAGACCGCCACTGCCCCGCGGCGCAGCCAGGACTCGCGCGCGCGGCCGAACAGCGCGTCCAAGCCCACAATGGCCCCAATGGCCAGCACGGGCACGATGGGCACGAACTGCCGCGGGCCGAAGTCGTTGCCGATCCACCACGCGTGGCCGTCGGCCTGGTTGTTGAGCAGCAGGAAGCCGACGTATGCCGCGGCCTGCACGGCCAGGCACACGGCCCAAACGCGGCGCTTCGCCCACAGCACCGGCAGCCCCGCGAAGAAAAACACCAGCCACGGGCAGTAGTAGAAGATGCCCCGCCATGAACTGAACGTGGCCAAGCGTAGTTGCCAAAGCGTGGGCAAGTTGAACTGGAGCTTCGCCTTGCCGCCCTGCCAATACGAGTAGGACATGTGCAGGGGGCCATCGAAGCAGACCCAGTTGTACGCCAGTTGGAGGCCGAGGAACGCCAGCGCGGGTGCGACGGCCCAGCTGATGCGGCGCTTGTCCTCCAGCGTGGCCCACTTGAGCGGGATGAGCCAGCCGACGATGAGGATCGCATGGTAGTGGGTCACGAACGTGAGTCCCACGACGACGCCCAGCCAGATCAGATCGGACCGGCTCTCACCTCTCAGCGCGAGCCACGCGGCCGCGATCACGAGCGCGGCCGTCGTGGGCTCGCCGAGCAGGATCGTCGAGTAGGGGAACACGAGCGTGCCCACCGCGTACGCGTAGCACCAGAGCACGCGGCCCCGTGAGACGCCGAGCAGCCCAAGCACCTCATACAGGAGCGCAACCGACAGCGCGGCGTACAGGCACACGGACAAGACCGTCGTCACCCATGCCCGTGCGATCTCTTGCCACGCGCCGAAGATGCGCCGCGGCACGAGGAGCTTGGCGAGCAGATACTGCGGCGCCATGAGGAACGACGAGCCCGGGGGCTTGTCGCAGTACGTGTGCCCCTTGTACACGGCCCGGTCCAAGCCCATCATCTGCGTGTAGCGGTCGACGCGAAACGACGCGTCGTCGACGATGGCCTTGGTAAGCGCGTACCGCACCTGTGAGTTGTCGCTCACCAAGCCGAAGTCGGCGTAGAAGACATAGAGCACGAAGCACGACGCCGCGAGCTTGAAATGCGGCGACGCAAGCACGCGGCGCAGGCGGGGCCGGCGATCGAGTGCGGCTTCGTGTGTGGTCATGCAAGGGCTCCCGTGTGACGCACCCATTCTAAACGGACCGGCTCGGCATTCCCACTCCAAGGGCGTGCTTGCGAGTTACGCGGTGCGTTCATGGCCGCCATCCATTCCCAAAGGTCGGCTGCGCTGCCGTTGGGCCGCTTGTAGTAGGGCGATTTATCGCCCGTCTGCCTCGTGAGAGCAAGGACGTTCGACGGGCAATGAATTGCCCTACTACAAACCACGTCGCCTCGCACCGCACACATCGACAACATGTTGTCGTTCGAAAGCCGCTAAGGGCCTACGCTTTCTCGCAGACTTCGCTGCGAAAAAGAGGCGGCTGCACCGCAGCCCATGTGGAGTGCGGTCTCGCATGTGCGGGAACGCCGCTTCAGCTTTTCGCCTGTCGCTGGCGAACGGCTCGCGCGTGTGCGGATGCAAAGCAGCGCTGCGCGCTGCCCGCCAAAGCGCCGTCAAGCCGGCGCACTCCACAACGGAGCGCATCGACAACATGTTGTCCCGTGATTTGCGCTAAGGAGCTAAAGGCAGGCTTGCGAATTGCCCCACACTTCCCGCGGCTCGCCTAGCACCCGCACGTCGTCCCGGCCCTCGATCTCGCGCAAAACGGCCTCCGAGACTTGGATACGGGAAAGTTCGAGCGTTGTCTTGATGCGGATGACGCGCGCTTGGCGGCCGTCGCGCACCCACGCGCAAATGAGGCCAGCCTCGACCGCATCGCGGTCGGTCTCGCAGACCATGGGCATCTTCGCGTACTCCGCGAGCGTCGCGGTCATGCAGTTGATGCGCGTGGCCGCGAAGTCGGCCTTGTCCAGCACGCGTTGCGTGGTCACGTCCGCCATGCCCAGGCCGGTGAAGTTGCCGTGCGTCTCGGGCGTGAGGTCGAGCACGACGATGCTCTCGACCCGTGGTCCGTCTTGGAAGTCGCCGCACCGCGCCGCGGGCCGGCCCGTGATGTTCGTGTCCATGCCCGCGCCGCTGATGTTCTTGCCCACCTGGTCGATCACGAGCACGTCGAGCTTTTTCACCGGCAGCGACGGCATCCGCTCCTTCGCCTTGAGCAGCAGGGCCGGCTCCTTCTCAAGGATCTCGTCCGGCCACAGCGCGTGCAGCTCCGCCGGTTGGTCGTACGCGTTCTCGATGATCGCCAGGCCCACGAGGATCGGCGCCCTGTCGAGGATCGCCCGCGCCACGTCGGGCAGGATGCGGCCGAAGTTCGTGGGGCCCAGGTGGTGCATGTAGCTCGCACCGCGGTGCTTGCCCAAGCCGATGACCATCATCTTCGCGACGCCGCTCTCGTACGTGTTGTGGAAATCGGTGTGCGGCTTGACGCGGTTGACCGGGATCACGCCGTCGCACTCGAACGCGGTCTTGTCGAAGTAGACCGGGTCGCCATCCGCTGTCTCGCCGAGTTGCACGACCTCCATGGACGACACGACCGGCGCGCCCATAGTCTCCTCGGTGATGCCGTACGCTCGCAGCACTCCTGCCTGCCCTTCCGAGGTGGCGCCACCGTGGCTGCCCATGGCTGGCACGATGATGGGCTCGGCGCCGAGGAGCTTCAACTCGCCCACGACCGTGCGCACGATCACGTCGATCTGCGCCACGCCGCGGCTGCCAGTCGCCACGGCGATGCGGTCGCCTGGCTTGACGCGCGACGCGAGGCCGCGCTGGGCAAGCTCCTCGCGCACAGCGCATGCAACATCTGCAATGTGCGTATCGTCGAAGCGCACTTCCACGTCGGCCATCAGAGGCAGGTCAGGTCGGAGCTGGGACATGGTGAAGGAATTCCGAGCAGCAAGTGAAGTGGAGGATGAATGCGTATCGGAAGGAGCGCATCCGAGGCGGCTCTTTGACTTCGACCAATATACACACATGCCGAGCGGCATCAAACGCCGCGGTTGACTCCATCCGAGAGCGCCTGTATCATCCGCGTTTCCCGTCCACACTCGCACCGAGGAACACGCGTATGAAGATCTTCATCATCACCGACCTTGAGGGCCCGGCCATGATCTCGCGCTTCAACCAAACGCGGGACGTGACGCCGGAGGAGAAGGCGCGGTCCATGAAGCTCCTCACGTGGGAGGTCAACGCCTGCGTAGACGGTATCCTTGCATACGACCCCAAGGCGGAGGTGATGGTGTGGGATGGCCATGGCAGCGGCGGCATCGACGTGTTCGAGTTCCACCCCAAGGCCAAGCTCCTCGCCCGCGGGCCCATTAGCGCGCCCTACTATCTCGACGAGTCGTACGATGCGCTCTTCTTTGTCGGCCAACACGCGATGGCGAACACGGAGGCCGCGCCGCTGTGCCACACGTATTCGTCGAAGACCGTGGACCACTACAAGATCAACGGCCTGTTGGTGGGCGAGTTTGGTGCGCGGGCGATCATGGCCGGGCAGTTCGGCGTGCCCACGTGCTTCATCGCCGGCGACGACAAGGCTGTCGCGGAGGCGAAGGAACTCGTCCCGGGCATCGTTGGCGCCGCGGTCAAGCAAGGCCTCAGCCGCGAGTTGGCTATCCACTTGGCCCCCAAGGCCGCGCACAAGCTCATCCGCAAAAAGGCCAAAAAGGCCTGCGCCCGGATCAAAGACATCCCGCCCGTGAAGGTCGACCCGCCGTACGAGTTCGAGGCGCGTGTGCTCGAAGGCTGCTCGATAGAGGGATACCTGGGGCGAGAGGGGGCGGAGCAGATCGACGAGCGGACGGTTATCATACGCGCAGACGACATCTGCAAGCTGCCCCTGTGACCCGCGCCGCGATCCGGCTGCATGTCGCGAAGACCGAGTAGCGGGCCGACTTGCCCGCGAGAGAGTCCGCGGTATTCGAAAGGACAGGTGGGGCTATGGCGCCGGTTCTTGTGATTGGCAAATACGTGCGAGCGAAAGCGCTACTTCGCTGAGCGAATCGAAGTCGTCCACTTCCTTATCCAGGCAAGGCAGGGCGCCCAACACGAGCCCGCCGAACTTCCGCTCAATGGCGCGCAGCCGTTGCCGCTGAAGCGCGCGGCGCTTTTGGAGGAACGGGTCGGCCGATTCAGGCAGAATGCGGTTGATGACCACGCCTTCGACTCGGATGCCGTGCTTGAGAAGCAGGTCGATTGCGCGACGCGTTTCCGCCATCGAAAGCCGTTCTGCATCCATGACGAACACGAACCCCGTATTGTCTCGGTCGAGCAGGCAGGCCCGGGCGACGATGAAGCGTTCCTTTCTTGCCTGCAACAAAGCCAGCACGGGGTCGGCATCCGGCTTGGGCCTTCGCGCGTCGGGCACGCGCGCGAGCAGACGCAGCGCGCGCTGGCGCTTCTCGATCAGCCGTTCAACCCACGCGCCCAGGAGTTCGGGCAGGGTCAGCAGACGCAGCGTGTGGCCCGTCGGCGCGGTATCGAACACGATGCGGTCGAAGGGGCTGTCTTGTTCATCCATAAGCTCCACGAACTTGTCGAAGATCGCCGATTCCTCTGCGCCAGGGGCGAGGTAGGCCGCGTCGATCTGGCGGCGAATTTCGTCGACGATGACGCTGCTGAATGCCGCGCCTAGGTGTTGGCGCACGCGTTTCATATAGCGCCGGGCCTCGCGTTCGGGATCGATCTCCAGGCCCCACAGGTTCTCGTGCAGTTGTGTCTGTTTCGGGCCGATCCGCTTTTGGAACATGTCGCCCAGCGAGTGCGCTGGGTCGGTCGAGACCACGAGCGTGGCGAGGCCGCGTTTGGCAAGCAGGAGTGCAAACGCGGCCGCGCAGGTGGTCTTGCCCGCCCCTCCTTTCCCCCCGAAAAACATCAACCGCCGCTCGAGCAGATTCGTAGTATTCACGCCCAGGCCCCTCAGCAGCAGTACTGATACTGGCCGGCTTTTTGGTCCAGCACGCTTCGGCGCTGAAGCATTCGCCGCTCCCAACCTTTGAGTTCGTCCGCCAGGTACGGAAGCAGCTCCAGCGTATAGTACGACGTGGGAAGCGGCAGGCCGAGCGCTTCGCCAAAGCAGAGCAGCATGAACTGGTCGTCCAGATCGTAGCCCTCTTTGCGTATGATGGAGTAGCCGGGTTCGAGGAAACAGCCGGCGAGGAACTCGCGTAGAGCGGCGAGCGTTCCTCGCAGACGGGAATTCCGGCTGGCCTCTTCCTCCTTCGGCGAACACCGAGGGCCGTCGTGCGCGTCGCTGCAAGCACCCTGCTTCTCGGCCATGGGTTCAGCCTTTCAAGTTTGAGACAGGCTCACGAAAGAAAAGGGTGCAGGTCTGAACGTACGTAGTAAACTGGGCGTTCATTCCCGTGGTGCGCCGGCGCAGAATGCACATGCGCCGAAGGCGCATCACAACATAGCCCAGTGCAAGCTCGTTCGGTCGCGCCAGCGGGCGAACGAGC
>JAJRTI010000643.1 GCA_024278415.1 Planctomycetota bacterium
GAGGTTGCCCAGTTCAGGAGGGGCAGATTGTCATGCAAAGGGGCTGTCCCACCAAGTAGGATGGGGCCCTTCATGGGCAAGCAACCGCAGGGCCTCAAGCGTGATGCAACACTCATATTCCTCGGCTCATCGGTGCGAGGCCGGGGCTATCGCTCTTGGCGCAAGATGCTTGATCGACTGGGCTTAGCCAGGACAATGCACAATCAGTTGTGGCCTAATGGCTTGACTTACACAGTATATTTGGTTAGAATGTAACGAATAACTGGAATGCTTCCTTCTCGGTTTGCCCAGTGTCGAAGTGAAGTGTAGCAAGGAGACGGCATGCCACCAGCCAAAGAAAAGATGATCCGCATCCTCCAGCAGCAGCCGGACGATGCGGCGTACGACGACCTCCTCGTGAAGCTCGCGTCGGCCCGCAAGGTCCACCGGGGGTTCATCGAGTCGGGGTCCAACCGCAGCGGTGAGCCCTTCCAGCCGAGGCGGCCAGTTCGGCTTTGGACGTAGGGAGCGCGGAAGAAAGAGAATCCGCACGTCGGCGGACGCAGAGTCGCGGATGCACCAAGGAGGAGAGAGGAATTGGCGGGGCTAGATACGCGGCCAAACATGGGGCGACGGTTGTGGGTACGAGAAGGGGGGGGCGGATTTTCGGTTGTCGATGTTTGGGTTTCTCGGTCTTGCGCTCTCGCCCTGATTCTGCGTAAATCTGCGTGATTTGTGGATGGTTTTGCGCCGGCTGAGACGAACCTTGGCCGCCCTGAACGCAGCCAAGCATCCCATCCATAACCCTATCGATTGGCCTCTCTCCCCGGAGCGCACTGCACATGACTCATGCATCGCCACTCACGCTCGACTTCGCCGCGTATCGCAAGAAGGCCCTTGGCTGCTGGCTCGGCAAGGCCGTGGGCGGCACGCTCGGTGGGCCGGCCGAAGGCAAGCCCGGCCCCCTCGACCTCACCTTCTACGATCCGGTGCCGGACGAGATGTTGCCCAACGACGACCTCGACCTCCAGGTCGTATGGCTCGAACGCGTGCGCCGCACCGGCCTGCCCATCAGCCGGCGCCACCTCGCGGACGCGTGGCTCGAACACATCCATCTCTACCCCGACGAGTATGGCGTCGCCGCGCGCAGTTTGGCCCAAGGCATCATGCCGCCGGCAAGCGGTGCGTTCGACAACGGCTTCACCGCCGGCATGGGCGCGGCCATTCGGTCTGAGATCTGGGCCTGCCTCGCGCCGGGAGATCCGGCGTTGGCTGTGGACTTGGCCAAGGAGGACGCGTGCGTCGACCACGCGGGCGAGGGCGTGCACGCGGAGCTGTTCCTCGTCTCGCTCCAAAGCCACGCGTTCGTCGAGAGCGACCGCGACGCACTGCTCGACGCCGCGCTCGGGGCGATCCCTAGCGATAGCCGCGTGGCCCGCGCAATTGTAGACACGCGCGAGTGGTGGGCTGAGTCGGGCGACTGGAGGGACGTGCGCAAGCGTATCCTCGACAAGCATGGCCGGCAGAACTTCACCGACGTGGCGCAGAACCTCGCGTTCACCGTGCTGGGCTGGCTCGCGGGAGAGGGCGACTTCGGCAAGGCCATCTGCACCGCGGTGAACTGTGGCCGCGACACGGACTGCACTGGCGCCACGCTTGGCGCGCTGCTGGGCATCCTCGCCCCCGACTCCATCGGCGAGGAGTGGCTCAAGCCCATTGGCCGGGACATGGTCCTATCGCCAGGGATCGTCGGCATGCACCCGGCCGCGACGCTCGACGAATTCACGGACCAGGTGGCCGACCTCGCTTTGCAGGTGTTGGACTACTATGGCTCGACCGTGGCGCTCGGCGCCGCTCCCAATATCCAGGAGCCCGTGCGGCGCCGGATCGATGCAAAGGTCGGCGCGACGCTCGTGCGGCGAACGCCGCTTGACGGCCAGGTCTCGCTTGTGCGCACAGACCCCGTTTGCATCACCGCACGCTACAGGGATGGCGTGCGCATGGAGCCCGGCAAGCCGTCGCGGCTGGACGTGACCGCCACGAACGTGTTGGGCAAGCCCGCCATGTGCAAGCTGGGTTTTCGCGGGCCAGATGGATGGGCCGTGGAGTTGAGCGGCCGCGGCGCGCTGTGCCACGGCGTGTCGTTGGCGCCTGGCGAGTCGGCCGCGGCAACGTTCGACGTGACGCCTCCCGCAGGCGACTTGCGGAAGTACCGCAATCCGCTCGACGTGTGGGTTGACGTGGACGGCGTCACGGTGAACGACACGATCGGCCTGCTGCCGACGCTACCGTGGCGCACGTGGGGCGTGGCTGCGATCCCCGATGCTTGCCCCAGTGTGCCCGGCGATGCAGGCCGCGTGGAGGTTCCCGGCCACTTTGTGCCGCTCCCTGATGAGGCGTGCGTGTTGGCCGCTGACGTAAAGATGGCTGCGCACGGCCTCCCGCGGTTCGTGGTGCAAGCTCCTCGCCGCGTGCGCGTGTGGGTCGATGGCGGGCAGGTGAACGAGCACGATGGCGTGTATCACGTGCCGGCGTTCCATCGTTGCCGCGAGACGGGCGCGGACGTGGAACTCAAGCGCGGGTGGCACCGGCTGACGATTGCTGTGGACCCTGGCCAAGCGGGCGAGCTGTTCGTGGGCATCGGCAGCGGGAAGGGATGGCACTGGCTTGCGGACGTGGAGTGGCGGGAGATCGCCTAAGTGCCGGCAGTCTGAAGGTAACACAGCACCTGCCGCTCGAACTCGTAGAAGTCCTCGATGCGCTGCACCCAATTATGCACAACGTGGGTATCAAGACTCCTCGAGTCGTTCGTCGGCCTCAATGCCATTAACCTTAATTGCGACTTGCGAAACCCCAATAGGCCGAGGCCTCGCGCCTAACATCATGCATGGCGGAGGTGTCGAACGCGGCGCCGCCAAGATGCGAGCGCGGGCGCGCTCCGCTTGTAGTGGCGACCGTCAGGGCGCCCTCTGCGCCGCTGGCGATTCGCCACCCGAGCGGAAGGCCCTCACGGGCCTACTACAAACGCGGCGCGGC
>JAJRTI010000644.1 GCA_024278415.1 Planctomycetota bacterium
CCTCACCCAGGGTTGCGAGCTTCGCTCGCGAACCCTGGGCTGGTTTACGGAAGCCCGTTGGGCTTCCCAGAGGCCGAACCCGCCCGGACCGGCCAAAGGCTCAGCCACGTTTTCTGCGCATGGCTGTAGCACTTGGCTGAAGTGTTACACCTGGACAAGCAATCGCCACGCCCCATCTCGGAGACCTTGATGTCTCATTTGAGGAAACCGTCGCCAGATTATCAAGATCGAGGTCAGGCTGAATACCAGTATACCGCGAAATAGTGGCATGTTGTTCCAGCTATGACAAAAAGATGCCAGATTAGATGGCCATACATCAGCCGCCAGTCAGTAGCATAGAAGACTACCCCGACTGTGTAGGACAAGCCTCCCGCCACAAGCCAGAGCAAACCCGCTGTTGGTACTCGGGCAAGCAATGGATCGACCGCGATAACGATAACCCACCCCATCAGCAAATAGAGGCCAGTGAATAGCATGAGATGGTCGGCCCTATAGCGTGCCTTCAGCGCCACGCCGGCCACGGCAAGCCCCCAAATCACCCCAAGGAGAGACCAGCCCCAAGCGCCATGAAGTACGCCAAGCGTGAACGGCGTGTACGTGCCAGCGATTAGAAGGAATATCGCAGAATGCTCGATGAGCCGGAAAACACGCTTGGCCTTGCCCACAGGCAAGGCGTGGTAGAGCGTAGAGCCAAAGTAAAGGAATATGATGGTCGCGGAGAAGACACTCGTGCCGACGATGAATCCGCCGCTTCCCTGGCGTACTGCATGCACGATAAGAAACGGAGTTGCGACGAGCGCGGCGACCAGTCCGATACCGTGGCTAATGCTGTTTGCGGTTTCCTCCGACTGTGATTGTTCGCGCTCTGGATCTGTAAGCCATATTCCCATATCGAGCCCAGATTCTTGCCTAACTTCTTAGTCGGTTCCTCGCTGTTTGGTGTGGGCTGAATGGCGATATGGCTCGCCGGTGGGTCGCAGGATGCGAAGCGCGGCGCACTGATGTGGCTGGCCGGGACACGGCCTCGGCCCTGAAAGGGCCACACATACCAGCCCGGGGCGAAGCCCCGGGTAGCGGTCCCTCAGCAGTGGCCGCAAGCCCTGAAAGGGCGTGACATCTTGTGGCCCACGCGCTGGATTCTCCATGTCTCGCCCTTTCAGGGCTTGCGGAGTGAGACGTTTTCCCGGGGCTGCGCCCCAGGCTGGTATGTCACGCCCCGTTGGGGCGAGCGGCCGCTTGCGCCAACGCCAATTGACAACTGCCATCCCATGCCCTACCGCGCGGCCAAGGCCAATACAACGATGAGCAGGACCAATTGCGGGAAAGGCACTACCCACACGAAACAGCAAGGAACCTCTTAGTCTACACAAACTCCATCCACCGACGGACAGCAGCCACGGCGATGTTCGGGCACATGCCGGGAAGCAAACAGGGCGAGGCTAACAAGCTTGCCGTCCATCGTCAAGTGTCTGGGGGGGGCAACTCTCCACACTTGACAGCCTCTTCCTCTTCTTGTCCAGCTTCCGCGCCAAGGCCTGGTCATCGCGCCCGAAGCCTGGCGGATTCGGCTGACGCTGCCTACTCCCACTCGCACAGCGAATCCAGGTACGCCGCGGATCCGTCGCGCAGCCACCCGTCGAGCTGGGCCACTTCCTTGAGTTGCTGGCCGCGCAGCCGCGGCACGGCCACGAAGCGGCACTCCAGCTCCGGCGCGGCGGTCATGTCGCCCCAGAGCTTCTCGAACTGCGTGACTGGGAAGATGTCCTCCTGGCCTTTGCCCCATCGCTTTTTCACGTCCTTGAGCGTCACGTACGTGGGCATGCGCGCGGCGAAGCTGCGCACGGCCTGCGTCACCTTGTCCTCGTCGTCGAGGCCGTCGCGGCTGAGGCCGAACGCGGCGAGCAGCAAGTCCACGTCGACCCACGTGGTACTCGAGTTGTAGTACGACAGGTCGAACTCGATCTCCTCCCGCGGGAGCGCGAGGCCCTCGACGAGGCGCAGTTGCCCGTCGACGCGCGCGAGCCCGCCGCCCCGGTCCTCGATGCGCCGCGTGATGACCTCCATGGTGATGGCCGCGCCTTGCTCCATGTGGTAGCCCAGCAGCGCCGGGTCCACGTCCGCGCCGAGCGTGTCGATGTTGTGGACCATGAGGTACTTCAGGCCCGGGCGCTCCGCGAGCAGTTGCTTCAGCACGCGGTTGCGGAACAGGTTGGGCACTTCGTACCAGTGGCCCACTGGGTTGAGGCACTGCGTGGGGATGTTGTCGGTGTAGTCGCTGCCCTCGCCGGCCTGCCGGGCCCAGGCGATGAGCGCGGCGTTGAGGCTCTCGCGCACCTTCTGCGCCTGCTCGTCGAGGATCTGCTGGGGCATCTCCTCCCACGCGAAGCGCAGGTCGCGCTCCATGGGCACGAGCCGTAGGCCGACGATGCGGCCGGGCGACAGGTGCAACGGGCCCTCGTATCCGAAGTTGCCGTGCGCCGCGAGATACTGCGCGATCGGTTCGTGGGTGAGATAGCTCGTGGTGATGACGTGCGGGAGCCGCGTCCCGCATGCGCGGCCCACGCGCCGGCTCTTGGCCAAGTGCACCTCGATGAAGTTGCGATGCTTGCCTCCGAGCCGGCAGAAGGGGTTGAGCGCCTTCACGACGCCCGCGCCATGCGTCCACCGGCTGCCCACGCCGCCCGCGAGCGACACCACCGCGACCTGACCGGCTTCGAGCGCGGCCTGGCCGCGGGCGCGGAGCGCGTCGTCCAAGCCGTCCCGCGCGTCATACACGTCGCCGTCGCGCACGTCTTCGATGCGGCTGCTCACGGGCAGGCGGTTCTGCGCGAGGCCGATGCGGCCGCTGCGCAGGTCCGCGCGGATTTGCTCGTGGAGCACCGCGTCGAAGCCGTGCTCTTGGAGCAACGCGGCGAGGCTCTGCTCGCCGGCATCCTCGTCGGCCGCTCGAGGCAGCAGGCGGTCGAAGAGGTTCTGCACCATGCCCGACAATTCGGGCCGCGTACGGCAGGCCTCGCCGAAGCGGTCGAGTTCCGCGCGGCGAAACTCGGACAGATCGCGCGTCTCCAGGCGCAGCAGCTTGGGCACGGTCTGCGTATAGTAGCCGGGGGGCATGAGCGCCGCGGGCCCTTCGAGCAGCTCGGCGAACGTGCCGCGCTCGTTGATGGAGAAGTCGTACACGACCGGCTCCATCGCGAACGGCACCGCGTGCACCAACTCGCGCTTGGCCTCGCCCATGATCTCTTGCAGACGCGTGCGCGCGGCTGGCTTCTTGTCGGGCGAGAAGATGAATCCCATGCCGCCGCCGGCCATGCCGCCGAGCATCCAGAAGCCCCAGAAGTCGTCGCCGAACTCGCCGCGCACGCGGTCGATGAGCGTTTCGGTGTAGAGATTGCTCGCCCACGGGATGATCGTCTGGATGGGGCCGTGGAAATTGCGGTGGGTCGCGGAGCCGATCGCGCGCACGTCGCCTTGCTTGAGGAGGCCGACGATCTCGTCGAGGATGCGCATGGCCTCCTGTCGGCCGATCCATTCGGCTTCGGACCGCAGGAGGTATTTCTCCGTGACCATCTCCAGGATGGGGCCCACGTCCTGCGCCATGCCGCCGTGCACGAGCACGAGGCTGTCTTGGAGCTGCTGCCGCGTTGGGGGCGTGATCTCGTCGTGCGTGAAGATTTTGTGGCTGGGCAGCAGGCGGCCGCGGCTCACGCCGAACTCGGGGTCTCCTTCGGCCGCGGGCTCGCCTCGGATGAGCTTCATGCCCGGCCACACGCCGCCAGAGTCTTGCCACCCGCCGCCGGAGCCGGCGAGCCACTCGCCGAGGATTGCCCGGGCGGCCACGAGCCGGCGCTCGTCCTCATTCAGTTGGCCGGTGAGCGAGCGCGCCTGGCCGGTCGCGCGCATGCACG
>JAJRTI010000645.1 GCA_024278415.1 Planctomycetota bacterium
AGTGTATGGGAAAGGCCGGCGGCGAGTCAATCAGGCCGTTGTGACGTCCAGGCAAGAACCTCCCGAAGGCGCAGAACTTCCGCCCTCACCCCCGGCCCCTCTCCCAGAGGGCGAGGGGAGGCCGCCCACCTTCCCCCACTGGGGGAAGGCCGGGATGAGGGCACATGCCTGGCGTCGGCAATATGGCATGCGGCTGAAGCGTGGCCTGGAAGCCGCAAGTCTTCGGGAGGTTGTTCCTGGAGCCCATCGCCCCTGTTGACCGGCCACTCCGGCGTGCAGTAGAATCCCCCCCATGACTCCACGCGAACGCGTCCTGCGCGCAATCCAGTTCGATTCGCCCGATCGCCCGCCGGTGAAGCACAACATCACCGGCTCCGCGGTGATCAAACACGGCCAGGCGCTGCTCGATATCCTGGCTTGCCGACCGGACGACTACGGCACGGACACGTCCTTCACGGAGTTGATGACCCGGCGCGCTGAGGCCGGCGACGGGCTGGACGTGGACGAAGTGCACACCGACGCGTGGGGCTGCGTGTGGCGCAAGCGGCAGGACGGCGTGTTCGGCCAAGTGATCGAGCATCCACTGGCCGACTGGAGCGCGCTGGACAGCTACGAACTGCCCGCGCTGCCGGCCATGACCGACGAGCTGGTCGAACAGCGCCGCCGCGCGTTCGACGAACGCAAGCAGGCCTACTTCACCTACGGCGGCGGCGCGTGGCTTTGGGAGCAGATGCAACTGCTGCGCGGGGACGCGGCGATCATGATGGACCTCATGGACGGCCGGCCCGAGGTCGACGCGCTCGCGGATCGGCTCTTCGAGCACGCGCGGCGCAGCTTCGAGCCCTCGCTGCTGGCCGGGTGCGACGGGGTGGACATCGGCGACGACTGGGGCGACCAGAAGCAGCTCCGCATCAGCCCCGCGCTCTGGCGCCAGCACTTCAGGCCGCGCTACGAGGCGCTGTTCGCGTTCGTCCACGGCCACGGCGCGCTCGTGCGGTTCCACTCCTGCGGCCACGTGCTGGAGATCATCCCCGACCTGATCGCGATCGGCGCGGACGTGATCAACGTGCAGACCTCGTGCATGCCGCTCGACGGATTGGCGCAGGCCGCGCGGGGCAAGGTGTGTCTGGAGGTGGACATCGACCGGCAGTATGAGATGCCCCACGGCTCGCCTGCGGACGTGCGGCGCCGCGCGCAGGAGTGCTACGACGCGCTCGCCCTCCGCGAGGGAGGCTTCGTGTGGCTGACGGAGATCGGGCCGGACGTGCCGCTGGAGAACGTGGCGGCCTACTACGAAGCCGCAGAGGCGATGCATGTGTCCGGGCACCGGGCACACCGACGCCAAGGAGCGGTTGACGGCGCCGCAGACACGGGGTAGGCTGGACTCGCCGCCAGTCGAGTTCGAGGAGCGTGGAGTGCGGGCTAGTGGAATCAGCCAGGAATACCGTATCATGATGGGATCGACTCACCCTCCAGTACGAGCGCTGCATCTGAAGCGCATCGCCTTCTTCCTCGCGGCGGCGTGGACAATGGCCGTTAGCTTGGGAACGGTTTGGGACCTTCGCAATCGGTACAAAGATGCGCTGGAATCGGCGCGCCTCCAGGCGGCCGAATCATTTGAGAAGGATCTGGTCTACCAGCGGTGGGCCGATGACCACGGGGGCGTGTACGTCCCTGTGACCCAGGAGACGCCGCCCAATCCCTATCTGTCGCACGTCAAGAACCGCGATGTCACGACGACGTCGGGCCTGCATCTGACGCTGATGAATCCGGCCTGCATGACCCGCCAGATGCAGGAACTGGGCCGCGATCTGTACGGCCATCAGGGCCACATGACCAGCCTGAAGCCGATTCGCCCGGAAAACGCCCCGGATGCGTGGGAGGCGGATGCGCTTCGGGCGTTCGAGCGCGGCAAGACCGAGGTGGCCGAACTCAAGAAGATCGGGGACAAGGATTACCTGCGCCTGATGCGGCCGCTGCTCACCGAAGCGCGCTGCCTCAAGTGCCACGAGGAACATGGCTACAAGGTTGGCGATCTGCGCGGCGGAATCAGCGAGTCGGTGCCCATGGCTCCGCTGTGGGCGCTCATGCGCCGCCACATGGCCGGCGTGACGCTGGGCTACGGCGTCATCTGGCTTCTAGGCTTGGGCGGGATCCGTCTCAGCGCTTCGCACCTGAGGAGGCGCATCAGCGAGCGCGACCGGGCGGAGGAGGCGCTACGTCTCACACGCTACTCGATCGACCGCACCAAGGCCGCGATTTACTGGATGGGGGCTGACGGCCGGTTTACGGACGTCAATGAAACGGCCTGTCGCGTACTCGGATACACCCGCGCAGAACTTCTGGCTATGACGATACACGATATCGACCTGGGGTTGCCGGCCGAGAGGTGGGCCGCACACTGGGCCGAGTTGGAGGAACATGGCGCCTTGCTCTTTGAATCAACGCATCGGGCCAAGGACGGGCGCGTGTTCCCCGTCGAAATCTCAGCCAATCACGTCATTTTCGAGGGCCGGCAATTGAGTTGCGCGCTGGCCACGGACATCACCGACCGCAGGCGAGCCGAGGTCGAGCGCGAACGGCTCAGCACAGCGATCGAGCAGGCCGGTGAGATCGTCGTTGTCACCGACCCCGAGGGCACGATCGAGTACGTCAACCCGGCGTTTGAGGCCGCAACCGGCTACAGCCGCGACGAAGCCATCGGCCAGAACCCGCGTATCCTCAAGAGCGGCGCGCAGGATGACGCGTTCTACCGCGAGTTGTGGGAGACCATCACCTCCGGTCGAACTTGGGAAGGCCGCATGGTCAACAGGCGCAAAGACGAAACCCTCTACACCGAAGAGGCGACGATCTCACCGGTCCTCGGCCCTTCGGGCCGAATTGTGAACTACGTAGCTGTCAAACGGGACATCACCAAGCATCTGCAATTGGAAGCCCGTTTGCAGCAGTCGCAGAGAATGGAGTCCATTGGCCGCCTGGCGGGCGGGGTCGCCCACGACTTCAACAACATCCTCACCGGCATCTCGGGCTTCACCGAGTTCGCCCTGACCACGGCGCCGGCCGACTGGCCCTTGCGCGAGGACTTGGCCGAGGTGCTGAAGCTGTCCAAGCGCGCCGCAAACTTGACCTACCAGTTGCTCGCGTTTAGCCGGCGGCAGACCCTACAGCCGGCCGTGTTGGAGCTGAATGAACTGGTCGGCGACATGGCGAAGATGCTGAGAGAGCTGATCGGGGAGGACATTGACCTGGTGTTCGTCCCAGCCGAGAACCTGGGCGAGGTGAAGGCGGACCCGGGGCAGATCGAACAGGTGGTCATGAACCTCGCGCTCAACGCCCGGGACGCCATGCCGGACGGCGGCAAGCTGACCATCGAGACGGCGAACGTGGCCCTCGACGAAGAGTATGCGAGCACCCATCACGCCGTGACGCCCGGCGAGTACATTATGGTGGCGATTACAGACACGGGGTGCGGGATGGACGAGAGCGTGCGCGAGCGTCTTTTCGAGCCGTTCTTCACGACCAAAGACAAGGGCAAAGGCACGGGGCTGGGCTTGGCGACGGTGTACGGCATCGTCAAGCAGCACGGGGGCAACATCTGGGTCTACAGCGAGCGAGGCACGGGCACGACCTTCAAGGTGTATCTGCCGCGGGTCGCGGAGGCGGCCAAGGCGAAGGAGCCGGCGCCGCCGGTGGAGTCGCTCTCGGGCACGGAAACCCTTCTCGTCGTCGAAGACGAAGCCGCGGTGCTCAAGACTGTGGAACGCACGCTCCAAGCGCGCGGCTATCGCATCTTCGCGGCAGGAACCCCCTCGGAGGCCGACGCAATCCTCGCGGAGCACGGGGCCGACATCGCGCTGCTGCTCACCGACGTCGTGCTGCCGGAGCGCAATGGCCGCCAGCTCTACGAGTCGGCCCGAGAGAGGCACGCGGGCCTGCGCGTGCTCTACATGTCCGGCTACACGGAGAACGCGATCGCGCATCATGGCGTGCTCGATCCGGGGACCCCGTTCATCCAGAAGCCCTTCACCCCGAGCGCACTGGCGCACAAGGTTCGCGAGGTGCTCGAAGGGCCGGCTCCAGGGCGGTGAGGCCCTGATTCTTGCCCACAGTTTGGCCACTGATGCCACTGCCGCGCCGGCGATGGGCTCGAATCACATTCTGCGGCCGTGGCGCGGCTCCGCCACCCGTGGGATGCCTCTACTGCTTTGGCCGCCGGTCCGCGCCGCGGGCCAATGGGGGGTGCTGTGGGCCGCGCGATTGTGCCGCGAATGAAATCCTTCGCGTCACTCAGAGTGAGAGCCGATTGGCCCATCTGAAGCGCGAGAAGCGCACGGGCTCAGCCCGAAGCCAGCATGTCGAAAAACCGATCCAGCGCGACGTTGCCCCCTGAGAGAATGACACCGACGCGCTTCCCGGAGGCATCGACCTTACCGTTGAGAAGCGCCGCTACCGGCGCCGCGCTCGACGGCTCGATAACGAGCTTCATGCGCTCCCAGACCCAGCGTGTCGCGCCGATGATCTCCAGCTCCTCCACAAGCACGATTTCCCGCACCCACTTGCGAATGAGGGGAAACGTGTTGCTGCCGAGTGGCGTGCGCAGGCCATCCGCGACGGTTGGCGGATGATGTGAGGGCTGGATCTCACCGGTCTGAAGCGAGCGGTACGCGTCGTCGGCCATAGCCGGCTCCACACCGACGACGTCGCAAGCGGGCCGCAGGCGCTTGGCGGCGATGGCCGTGCCGCTCAGGAGGCCGCCCCCGCCAACGGGCGCGAGCACGAGGTCGAGATCGCCCACGTCCTCGACCAGCTCCATGCACGCGGTGCCCTGGCCGGCGATGACGGCCGCGTCGTTGGATGGATGGACGAGCACGCGGCCCTCGCGCTGCGCAATCTCATCGGCCGCTTCTGCGCGGCGTGCGGCCGGCACTTGCACGACCGCGGCGCCATAGCCTCGTGTCGCCTCGACCTTCACGGCCGGCGCGTCGTGCGGCATGACGACCGTCGCCCCCACGCCCTTCATGGCCGCCGCGAGCGCCAGCGCCTGCGCATGGTTGCCGGAGGAATGGGTCACGACTCCGCGCCTGCGCTGATCGTCGGACAGCAGCGCCACCGCGTTGCACGCTCCGCGAAACTTGAACGCGCCGGCCTTCTGGAAGTTTTCGCACTTGAAGAACACCTGCGCGTCGAGCATGCGGTCGAGCGTGTTCGACGTCTGCACGGGCGTGCGGTGCGCGAACTTGGCAATGCGCTCGGCCGCGGCCGCCACGTCGGGGAAAGTCACAGGCAAGGGAACCACGCGATCGCTCCGGATCTGATCGGGCCGCACGACTGCACTGGATCCTGCCCGGAACCGCAGCCTGGCGGCTATGGCTCACTCGGCCATCAGCTCCTCGAACTTGTCTTGCAGCTTCTCGGCCTTGGCCGCGACCTTGTTCGGCATGTCCGCCTTGTACGCCTCGAATGCGTCGCGCACTGCGTCGTTGCTGCGCGCGATGATCTGCGCGGCGAAGAGGCCGGCGTTCGTCGCTCCCCACTCGCCAATGCCCATGCTCGCCACGGGCACGCCGGGCGGCATCTGCACGATCGCGTAGAGCGCGTCCACGCCGGACAGATTCTTGCCGCTGTCGATCGGCACGCCGATCACGGGCAGCGTCGTGTACGCGGCCACGACCCCGGCCAGGTGCGCGGCGCCGCCGGCCCCGGCGATGATGACCTGGAGGCCGCGGCTTTCGGCGGACGCCGCGTACTCATGGACTTGCTCGGGGGTGCGGTGCGCGGACATGACGCGCGCCTCGCACGGCACGCCCAGGTCCTTGAGCGCCTTCGCCGCGCCCTTCATCTGGTCCCAGTCCGAGTCGCTGCCCATCAAGATGCCGACAAGGGGTGCTGACATGAAACGAATCCTTTATTGACAAAACAGGGCGTTTGAGGAGCGGCGATTATAGCCGCCGTTGCCGGGGTTTGCAACGAAATGGCCCTTTGGAGCGGCCACGACGCCTTTTCTGGCATGCGCGCACCTGGTATGATTCCCGCTGCCATCGCTTCGCCGTTCCACCTCGATTGGGAGCCCCAAGATGAAGCAAGTGGAGACCCGCGGCCGCGCCGCGTTGATGTTGGCGCTCTGCGTGCTGGCCGTGGCTGCGCCCGGCTGCGTCATTGTGTACGTCAACCCATTCGCGCAGCGGAAGGGCCGCTTCCAGGAAATCGAAGTCGAGCAAGCCGAAGGGTGGCTGCAACACAAAAAGGTGCTGCTCATCGACGTGGAGGGGATAATCTTCGACGCGGAAGTGTCCTCCCTGTTCTTCGACGCGGAGAGCACGGTTGCCGCGGTGAAGGAGCAGCTCCGCAAGGCCGAGAGGGATCCAGCCGTGCGCGCGGTCGTGCTCAAGATCAACTCCCCGGGCGGCGGCGTGACCGCAAGCGACATCGTGTACCGCGAGGTGATCGAGTTCAAGAAGGACACCGGCATACCCGTCATCGCATGCATCATGGACGTGGGCGCGTCGGGCGGGTACTACATCGCGATGGCCGCGGACGCGGTCGTCATCCTCCCCACGGGCGTGACCGGCAGCATCGGCGTGATCGCCAACTACATGACCTTCGACGCGCTCATGAAGAAGGTGGGCGTGAGTTCGGTCACCATCAAATCGGGCAAGCATAAGGACATGGGCTCGCCGTTCCGGCCCATCAACGACCAGGAGAAGCAGATCCTCCAGTCGGTCATTGACGACATGTATGGCAACTTCCTCGACGTGGTGGCCAAGGGCCGGCCCCAGTTGGACAAGCAGACGATCCGCGGCCTCGCGGATGGCCGCATCTACACCGCCAAGCAGGCCATAGACGCGGGGCTCGTGGACAAGGTGGGCTACCTCGACGACGCGATCGACATGGCCAAGAAACGCGCCGGCCTGCGGGACGCGCGCGTGGTGACCTACGCGCGGCCGAATAAGTATCGCGAGAATATCTACTCCAGGGCCTCCAGAACCGGCCAAGGGGGCGACCTGAACCTGATCAACGTAGACGTGGCGGGCGCGTTGAAGACGCGGCAGCCGATGTTCATGTACCTCTGGGCGCCGGGGCGGTAGGGGCGGGAAGGGAATGCTGGAAGGCTGAAAAGGGGGAATCCGCGCGGCGGCCGAATGCGCCAGCAGCCTCCCGATGGTTGGCAACCTTTGGGAGGTTGGCCCGACGCGCTACGCGTACCCGCAGTAACTCAGCGCGAGCACGGTCTGCATCTGCGCGGCCTTCAGGATTTCGCTCACCTTCACTTGCTCGTCCGCCGAGTGCGCGGCCGACAGCAGGCCCGCTCCGAACGTGAGCACCTCGCGGTCTGGGTGGATCTTGGCGAAGATGCGCGCGTCGCACGACACGGTCCACCCCACGATGGGCTCGTCTCGCCAGATGCCCACGGCCTTGCACGCGGCGATCGCGGCCTGCATGGCCGGGCCGTCCACGTCCCGCTCGAACGAGTCGTTGTGCAGCTTCTCGTACGTCACGGCCACCATGCCCTCGTCGAACGCCACGCCCATGGACTCGCAGTAGGCCTTCGCTCCGGCCACGGCCGAGCCGGCGATGCGGCCCATGACCTCCGTGATGTCGTGCGTGGGCACGAACCCCTGTCCGCCTTCCATGACGAGCTTCGCGGTGCAGGGAGCGCTCGGCTGGCCCAGGCTGATCTTTGCGCCGAGGCCGCGCCGGTCCATGAAGCCCTTCACGATGTACGCCGCCTTCGTGATGGAGTTGTCGCATTCGAGAATCGCGCCCATGTGTCCGGCCTTGCCGTTCACCTTCACCCTGATGCCGGCGTCCGTGTCCGCGACCTCGACGTGCACCTTCACCTTGGGCTCGCCGGTGTCGGGATCGGCCTCCTGCGTCTTGTCGCCGTAGCGCTCGACGTACGCGGCCACGGCCGCGTCGACGACCTGCTTCGCCGCGGCTTTGTCCTCGACCGCGACGTCGAGCACGATAAGATCGTTCACGCTCGACGGATGCTCGCCGAAGCCGCCGAGCACTCCGTGATTGGTCTGCACGGGCCGGGTGGGGAAGAGCGGGTGCTCGCTCTCACTCTTGATCGCCGCACCCTCGTCCTCCATGGAGAGCACGATGCTCGCGGCCATCTCGACCGCGTTGAGCGCGTCGTTGCCGAGCGTGTCGACCACGGCCTTGTACCACACCGCGCCGCGGTTGGCCGGGTGCACGAGGTTGTCCGTGATCTCGCCCACCACAACGCAGTCGAACTGAATGTCATCGTCGAGAGCGATGGACAGGCTGCCGTTGCCCCCAGGCTCTTCGTCGGTCACGAACTGGTACATGACCTCTTGGTTCGGCGCGATGCCGCACCGGTCCATGACGCACTTGAGCAGGCGCATCTGGAGCAGCATCGCGACGATGCTCGCCTTGTCGTCTGCCGACCCGCGTCCGCTCACCACGTCGCCGTCGACCTGGGGCGGGAAGTACGGCGCGACCACGTCGATGTGCGCGTTGAGGGCCATGGACTTGCCCTCGCCGTCAGGGTTCTTGCCATGCAGCGTCGCGATCAGGTTGCCGCGGCCCGCGTACGTCTCCTCCACGCTCAGGCCCTCGGGCCGGTCGGCGGTCTTGGTGTAATGGGGTTGCGTGTAGAAGAGGTGGTCCTTGATCTTGGCGAGGATGGGCCGGAACTCCACCTGGACCGCGTCGCCCATAATGGCCGCGACCTCGCGGCGGATGATGCCGTACGCCTGGTCCTCGTTCTCCTTCATCACGGCCACGTCGCTGTTGGGCGTGTTGTCGACCTTGCACAGCTCGACGAGCACGTTGCGTGCATACTCGTAGAACTCAGGCTTGGCCGCCTCGGCTTGGATCACGGCGAGGATGTCCTGTGGCACGTCTTGGGGCATGGGGGGTCTCCGGGGGAGTCGAACCGAACGAAAACCGCGGATAACGCGGATGGGAGCGCGGCAAGATATCACCCTGGTACTGTGGAGTCAACATCTCGGCTCTGGTCACTTCACTTCTTCCCACGGCAATGGCAAACTGTCGTGCAGAATGCGCGAACCTTCCCACGCGCTGCGGCAACTAATAGGTGACCACGCTCATGAGCGCCCTAACGCGGCCTCTGGCCGCGCTAGGGGTATCTGTGGTTGTCCGCTCTGCGCGACTGCTTTGGCCTGACGCGGCCGTTGCCGCAGCCCAATGCCATGTGCCAGTCGTCACACCGTGTGCCGCCAAAACCTTGCGCAGACACCCCGCGCAACTTCTTGTTTTTCATCACAGTTCTGGGAAGAGGTCGGCAGTTCGCGAACTCAGGCGCCTTGACAGGCAGGTGGCACAGCGGGTTCTGCGCGCCATTCTCTATCACGGCCCTGGCAGATTGGCAGCCGCGAAGAGCGCTTCCAGCCGCGAAGGCGCTAGAACGCAAACAGCTTGTTCCCGCGCTTGTTCAGCAGCAGGTCGATGACCGACCACAGGCCGAGCGTGAACAGCTCCCCGGCGATGAGCCCCATGAAGAAGGGCAGCGACTTGCGATACGCGGTCGCGCCGCCGTAGCGCAGCACGAGCGCCTTCACCAACCACGCGACAAACACCGCGAACCACACGTGCTGCATGATCCACGCTCCGCCGATCACGAACCCCGTCGCCGGCAGGGGCCACCACAGCACCCGGCGTTGGAGGAAGAGCAAGGCGCCGGTCATGGCCATGCCGCCGCCTGTGGCGTACCAGCCGAACTTGTTGGGCCCGGCGAGCATCTCCCCGCGCACGCGCCAACGGTAGACCACGCCCGGCTTCAGCGCCTTGGCCTTGGCGCCGCCGTCGCTCAGCGGGTCGCCGTACGCGTAGCGCGTGCCCGTCACCCATCCCCTCGCGACGAGCCGGCCCTTCTTGGCCTCGGACACCTCGATGACGTAGCGGTCCGCGCCATCGAGCGGCTGCCATGTGAAGGTTGGCTTTGCCACGGCCAGCACGCTGCTGGTCGTAGGCGACCCAAGCACTGGCGCTTTGGGGTCCGGCTCCTGCGCCTTGCCGGCCCCCGGCGGTTTGGCCGCCGCGGCCGTTGGGCCGGCGACCACAAACGTGCGCCGCGGGGACCAGGGAGTCTCCTGGTACTTCAGCACTTCGAGCGAGTAGTCGTACGTGCCGCGGGGCAGCGACTTCGCGTGCCAGCCCGGGCCGGTGTTGATCTTGCCCGTGGCCTGGCCGATGAGGAACGTGGTCACCAGCGAGACCACGAGCCCCAGCACGACGGACCCGAAGAACGCCACGAAGAGCTTGAGCCGGGTCGCGGTGAACTCGCTCGTGATGCGCAGGCCGTTTGTGGCCGCGGCCATGGTGAACGTGCGCAAGTCGCCCACCCACGCGATGTGCGGCGCGATGCCGATCACGCCGCTGTACCCAATGCTGTGGGGGCCGAGCTTCGAGATTGTGAACGCGCCCGGGATGCCGGTCGGCAGGCACTCCGCGAGCCCCACCTCCGCGACGATCTTGGACATGGTGATGTAGATGGTGAGCGCGACCAGCATGAACATGAGCGCCGCGTGGAGCGGGATGCCGTACTTGACGGCCCACGCGACCATGACGCCCGTGCCCAGGAGCACGCCGAAGACCGCGATGCGATACGTCATGGGCTCGCGCGAGTCGTCCACCGAGTCGTCGAACCCCAGCGCTTTGGCGAACACGTCCCGCAAGTGCCCGCGCGCCACCCACACGCTGTACGCGGCGAAGACGATCACACCGCCCATGCCGGCATGGTAGATGAGCGCATTGTCCGACGCACCGAAGGAGCCGAGCTTCTCCGGGAACTTGAGCCCAAAGCGGAAGCACGTCGCGCGGAACGCAATGAAGATCAGCGACCACAGCCACAGCCCACGGAGGGCGGAGAGGCTCACGAGGTACGCGAAGCCGAACATGACGAAGTTGAACTTCGCAGTGAAGGTGTATCCCAGCACCTGCGGCTTCCACGACTGCTCGGCCGGCGCGGGGAAGTTGGGGTAGTAGTACCGGATCGCGCGTAGCGACGTGAGCACGAGCGGAAACAGCGCACCCCAGTAGAGCGCCTTGTTGCGGAACACGTCCGGGAAGATGGAGTCCCGGCTCGTGTTTTCGGTCAGCATGATGGGCACGCGCGCGAGCGGGAACGGCAGCAGCTCGCGCTCGACCCATTGCCGGCGGAAGATCGTGGCCAGGCACAACACCGTGAACTGGATCGTGATGAGCAGCACGAGCCATCGCGTGACCGGCGGCACGAACGCGTCCCACCGAATGCGCCTGAGCCAAGACACGACGCCCTCGCCCTCCTTGCGCGGCAGGCGCTCCATGAACTCCCGGGCCGCGTCCTTGTCCATCACGAGCAGGTCGTTGTCCAGGTGCTTCGTGATGACCTTCACGTACCGGTCGCCCGCGGACTTCTGGTACACGGGCGCCACGAGCATCGGCATCAGGCTCTCGGACACGCCCAGCGTGGCCACCGCGGAGGGCATGATGAGCATGATGTAGACGATGAGCAGCTCGGACGAGTTCAGCCCCTTGCCCCGAAGCACCTTGATCCAGATGACGTTGCCAAGCCCGATGAGCAGGATGAGGAAGAAGACCGCGGCAATGGCCGAGTGGTCGCTCGCGAGGTCGGTGGCTTGCGTGACCGTGTACGAGTAGACCACGTACGGGCAGAAAACAAGAACGATGAGGAACCCAATGAGGACGGGACGCCACGTGATCGCGGTCGGCCCCGCTTGCAGGTCAGTGGTGTTGGGGGCGGGTAGTGGGTCCATTCGCGAGCAGAAGGTCTG
The DNA here is from genome assembly GCA_024278415.1 of Planctomycetota bacterium. Next base: position 11,763 of record JAJRTI010000645.1, read on the forward strand.
AGATGGCGCGGGCTCATGGCGTCACAGGGCGACGACATTATGGCAGAAGCACCGGCCCAAGGCAAAGACGGACACATTCTGAGAGGCAGAGGCCGCTGGCTCGTAGTAGGGCGATTTATCGCCCGTTGGTTCGGGAGCAAAGACAGGCGATAAATCGCCCCGCTACTGTATGTTGTTCCATGCGCCAACGGCCGCGCGAAGCGAGAGCGTGCAACACGCGCAATCTAACACTGTTCAGCCGTACTGAATATCTTCACTATGCGCACATGGCCCATTTGCTGCCCAAACGCCACGTAGCTGTCACTCTGAGCGTAGCGAAGAGTCTCGTTCGCAGCCAGGAGATTCTTCGCTTCGCTCAGAATGACAATTTGGGCAGTTCTGCGGCTCACAGGCACGCATTCTTTTGGACGCGGCTCCAGTACGCCTGAAAAGTCTCCGCAATCCGCGCACCGCCTTGAGCATGATCTCATGGCCGGCGTATACTTGGCGCGCAGTTGTGGTAATGTGGCCGAAGCATGAACCCGCATTGTTCGGAGAGACACCATGGAAAGCTACTGGTCTGCGACAGTGTTGGCTGTGTTGTTCGCACTGTGTGCGTCATGCGCCGCTCAGCGGGTGGCCAAGCCGGAGGCCTACGTCCTCTACGTCGCCACCAACGGCAATGACGCCTGGTCCGGCCGGCTCGCGGCGCCCAACGCGGGCAAGACCGACGGCCCCTTCGCTACCCTCACGCGCGCACGAGACGCAATTCGCGAACTGAAGCGCGCGGGCCGGCTCGACAGGCCGGCCACGGTGCAAGTCCGCGGCGGCACGTACTTCATCGACAAGCCCATCACGCTGACGCCGGAAGATTCGGGCGCGGAGGAACGGCCAATCACGTACGCGGCGTATCCCGACGAGCGGCCCGTGCTGTGCGGCGGCCGGGAGATATCGGGCTGGAAGCCGTACAAGCGCGGTATCTACGTCGTGGACTTGCCCGAGGCCAAGGCCGGCAAGTGGTACTTCCGCCAACTGTTTGCGGACGGCAAGCGCCAGGTGCGAGCGCGCTACCCAAACGTGGACCCCGTCGAGCCGCTCCGCAAGGGATTCCTCTACAACCAAGGCATCGGCGGGTTCGGCGAAAGCGTGGGCTGCATCCACAACGTGGGCGATTGGATGGACTACGAGATCGAAGTCCCGGCCGACGGCGAGTACACCGTGTGGCTGTACTACGCCGCGCAGAACAAGCCTTTCGGCAACACCGACATGGCCGGCCGCACCTCGCTCACGGTCGACGGCGGCGCGCCGGTGATGCTGATGAACCTCCCCGACACCGGAGGCTGGGGCGTGATGAAGTGGTCGCGCTCGGCCGCCATCCAGCTCACCCGGGGCAACCACAAGATCCGCTGGCAAAACCACAAAGGCGGCGGCCTGAACTTGGACGCGTTCGTCCTCTGTGACGACCCCAAGTGGCGGCCCAAAGGCGTCGAGTTCGACCCGCCCGTGCCGGGCGTGCATCGCATCATCGTGCAGGCTGAGAGGTTCGTCGCCTTCCACGGCCCGCAACTCCGCGTCGCCGGCTCCGGCGGCAGCAAGACTCGCATTGGCTGTGAGCCGGGCACCGCGAAGCGGGCCTGGGCCGACGCGCCCGATGCCGAGGTCCACATCTTCCAGTCCGGCTCGTGCCGTGCGTTCAAGGAGATCGTCCAGATCGACAGCGTCGAGGCCGATGGCTCAGGCATCCGCGTCAAGGGCAAGGAGTGCATCGCCGCTCTGCGCAAGGGCGACCGCTACTTCGTGGAAAACGTGTTCGAGGAACTCGACGCGCCGGGCGAGTGGTACCTCGACGCGGCCGCGGGCAAGCTCTACTACTGGCCGGAGCGCGCGCCGATTGAGAAGAGCCGCATCGTCGCGCCCGTGACGGGGCGCGTGTTCGAGTTGCTGGGCGACGCGGAGAAGGGCGCGCTCGTGCAGTACGTGACCTTGAAGGGCTTCACGATCCAGGAGACCGATTACTCGCCCGACGACGGCAACGAGGGCTACAAGATGGGCCACGAGGGCACCGTGCACATGGTGGGCAGCAAGGGCTGTGTGGTGGCCAACTGCCGCTTCGTCAACATCGGCAAGCAAGCCGTCGTGGCCATCGACAGCCGCGGCTGCCGCGTATTGCGGTGCGAGATCGCGCATGGCGCCGAGGGCGGCGTGGCGCTCTTCAACTCCCACGACAACGAGGTGGCCGACTGCACCATCCACCACATCGGCGCGGTCTACAAGCACGTGGGCGGCGTGGTCATCGAGCGCGGCAGCAGCGGCAACCTCGTCGCCCACAACCGCATCCACGACAGCGCGCGCTACGGCATCACGCTCAAGAACCCCGGCGAGAGGAACGTCGTCGAGTTCAACGATCTGTACAACCTCGACCTCGAAACGTACGACACCGGCGGCATCGAGATGACCCAAGGCGACCGCAACTTCGTCGCGCACAGCATCATCCGCAACAACGTGGTGCGCGACGTGGTGGGCTATTCGTCAAACTTCGAGCAGCCGGTGTGCATGTCCTGGGGCATCTATCTCGACTCCTTTGTGAGCGGGTATGAGGTCTACAACAACATCACGGCCCGCAACACCCGCGGCGGGCTCATGATCCAAGGCGGCACGGACAACCACGTGCACAACAACATCTTCGTGGACAGCTCCCATGAGCAAATGCTGCTGGCCAATTTCCGCAGCCACTCCAAACGCAACCGCATCTAGCGCAACATCTGCTATTTTTCCGGCTCCGACGCGTGGCTCATCTCCGCGCATCGGCCCGGCCAGGACGTGTGGCGGCTCGACGACAACCTCTATTTCCACACCGCGAGCAAGCCGCTGGCTGTGAACATAGGCTATCCCAAGGGCAAAGTGTCGTTCGAGGAATGGCGGAAGCTCGGCTTCGACGCGCACTCGGTCGTGGCCGATCCGCTCTTCGTGGACCCGGCCCAGGACAACTACACGCTGCGGCCCGAGTCGCCCGCGTTCAAGCTGGGGTTCAAGCCCATCGACGTGAGCCAGGTCGGTCCGCGGTTGGAGTGAGGCCTTTAGTGCCATAAACTTTCGGAACCTCGACGAAAAACAAGAAGTTGCGTAGGCTCTCTGCACAGCGCGCCATCGGGAGGAGGCGTTACGGGCCGCGGCGAGGCGCTTTGGTGCGGCGGCTTGACGCCGCTTTTCCTGGGCAGCGCGCGCATGCCTACGAGAACGCAAATTCGCGCAACCCGCGCGCATGCAGCAAAAGCGCCGTCGCCGTCCCGCACATGCGGGACTCTGCCGGCGCACTCCAAAAGGGCGCGCCGCGCGTGCCGTTTCGGTTGCGGGTGAAGCCCGCTTTGTTGAGGAGACACGCCCATGAACACCATCCGAGTCGGCGTCGTAGGCGTAGGCCGCGGTAAGAGCTTCGCCAAGGGCGCAGGCCCGCACATTGGCATGAAGCTCGTCGCGCTCTGCGACACGTGGGAGGAGCGGCTGCTCGCAGTCGGCAAGGAACTTGGCGTGGCGACGTACGTCGACTACGGCCGGTTCCTCGAACACGACATGGACGCGGTCGTCCTCGCCAACTTCTTTCACGAGCACGCGCCCTTCGCGATCCAAGCGCTCGAAGCCGGCAAACACGTCATGAGCGAAACCGCGGCGTGCCACACCCTCGGCGAGGGCGTCGCGCTCGTACGCGCGGTCGAGAAGACCGG
>JAJRTI010000646.1 GCA_024278415.1 Planctomycetota bacterium
ATGGGCGTGGCCCAGTTGCCCAGTTTGGACGCGAAGCACGACACGTGCATGCCGGCCTCTTCGATCTTGCCGAGCGTGTAGTCGAACTTGTCGTCGGGCATATCGGAGAAGCTCACGCTGTCCACGAGGCGCACCTCGATCTCGGTCCAACCGATCTCTTGGTGCGCGCGGATCTGAGTCTCGATGGGCTTGCCGGCTTCGTCGGCGATTCCGCTTAGGAACATGGGGGGCTCGGATGGTTAATGGTTGATGGGAAATGGTTGATGAGGGAACGGAGTGGCACATTATCGCCCCCCAGGCGCGGCAAATCAAGGACCGCCGCGGGCGGGCGCAATTGAGGCCCCACGGGACGGCTGCTATAATCGCTCAAGCTGCCGCCGTCCGCCGATGCACGCAGGCCGCGAGCCTCCCATGACCGAACCGCCCGATCTCTCTCGTGTGGAGCCCTTCGACCTGGGCGCGGTCCGGAAGGATTGGTGGCAGCGCGCCGTTTGGCGGATCGAACGCGTGCGCATCCGGCGGGCGATCGTCGCCTGGCCGTTCGCGATCATGAGCGCCTGTCTGGCACAAGACGGCCTCCCCGCGCCCGGGCAGTGGCTGCTCCTCTTCACGGCGCTGCTGGCCAGCCACGCGTTCGTGGTGGTGCTCAGCTATGCGTCGGCCGACGACCATGAAGTCCATGCTGGCGACCCGGCTTGGCACAAAGTCGTGGACTGGGCCGGGCCGTGGATGGTGGCGTTCAGCATGGGCGCCATCGTGTTCGCGGCGAGCGGCCTGCTCAACATCTTCGCGCTGGCGCTGGCGCCGGTGGGCATGGCGGGTCTGCTGGTCTGCTGGTACGCGCAAGGCCGCGGCTGGTACGCGCAGTTCGCCAGCGGATTCGCAGCCGGCCTCGGGCCGCTGTTCGCATGGGCGGCCATACGCGGGTCGCTCGCGGAGCCCGGCGATTGGCCGGCTTGGCTGCTCGCGCTGGCCGTTGCCCTTTGGGCGACCGGGGCCAGTGTGCAAGTGGCCTGCGTCCGCGAGGCTCGCGACCGCGAGAAGGGCTTGCGCACCATGCCCGCCGACTGGGGCGTGGCCGAAGCGCTCAAGACCGCGCGCGCGTGCCACGCCATGGCCGTGGCGTGCCTGCTGCCCGTGGTTTTCTGCGCGCACATGGGCGCTATCTATGTCGCCGGCCTGGCCGGCTTTGCGCTGCTGCTCGCGCGGCAGTATGGGCTGGTTGAGACGGAGGATCGCAGCCGCGCCGAAGTCCAACTCTTCCTCCACCGAATCCTCGCGAGCACATTGCTCATCGGCACGACCGTCGTCGATCTCTTCATCCCCTGACGGATGCGAGATGCGGGCGGCATCCGCCATCGACCATCAACCATTACCCATCAACCATTTCTGCCAATGGGCGTCATCGCCGTACTGCCTGAGTCCGTGTCCAGCAAGATCGCCGCAGGCGAGGTGATCGAGCGCCCGGCCTCCGTGGTGAAGGAGCTGGTGGAGAACGCGATCGACGCGCAAGCCACGCGGGTGGACGTGCAACTGGAGGACGGAGGCAGGAAGCTCATCCGCGTCGTGGACGACGGCGTGGGCATGTCGGCCGACGACCTGGAGGTGGCGTTCCTCAGCCACGCGACGAGCAAGCTGCGCACGGGCGAGGATTTGTTCCACATCGCCACGCTCGGGTTCCGCGGGGAGGCGCTGTGGAGCATTGCGGCCATCGCGCAGGCGCGCATCGTGTCGCGGCCGCGGGGCGAGCAGACGGGCCGGGAGATCGAGGCGCGCGGGGGGGCCATCGGCAGCGTGCGCGAGTGCGGCGCGCCGGAGGGCACGACCGTCGAGGTGCGCCACCTGTTCTTCAACACGCCGGTGCGCCAGAAGTTCCTCCGCACGAACGCGACGGAGATGTCGCACGTGACGCAGACCGTCACGCGCATTGCGCTCGCGCACCCCGGCGTGCACATCACGCTCACACACAACGGCAACCGCGTCCTCTCGCTGCCGGCCTGCGACGACCTGCGCCTGCGCGTGTCCGCGTTCTTCGGCAAAGAGTTGGCCGACAGCCTCCTCGACGCGGAGCTGATTGGCGAGAAGCTGGCCGTGCGCGGGCTCATCGGCCGGCCGGCCGACGCGCGGGGGAACACGAAGACGCAGTTCACGTTCCTCAACGGCCGCTACATCCAGGACCGATCGGTCTTCCACGCGATCAGCCAATCGTATCAGGGCCTCCTCCAGCCGCGGCGCTACCCGGTGCTGTTCCTCTTTCTGGACGTGGACCCCGGCGAAGTGGACGTGAACGTGCACCCCACGAAGATCGAGGTGCGGTTTCGGGAGTCCAACGCGGTTCACAGCCAAGTGCAGGCCGCGATCACGCAGGCGCTCCGGCAGGCCGACCTGATCCGCAGCGTGCATGTGCCCGACGCCGAAAGCCCCGCGCCGCCATCCGACTCCCGCCAGGGCCGGCGCGAGGCGATCAAGCAATCGCTCGCGGACTTCTTCGAGCGGCAGGCCGCGCAGCAGCCCACCTTCGGCTTCGACCGCGCGGCGAGCCGGCCCCAACAAGCGCCGCGGCGCCACGAGTATGGCCCGGAACCTGCGCGCGCCCCGGGGCAGCCAGGATCTCCCCCGCCGTCGCTCAAGACCAGCCCGTTCTTCCAGATGCACGGCAGCTACATCGTCGAGGAAAACGCAAATGGCATCAACATCATCGACCAGCACGCGCTGCACGAGCGGCTGCTGTTCGACGAATTGAAGCGGCAGCGCGAGCGCGCGGCGCTCGTGAAGCAGCCGCTGCTCGTGCCGCAGATGCTCGAACTCGCGCCCGCGGAGTTTTTCAAGGTCATGTCCCTGCAAGACGAATTCGCCGCGCTAGGCATCGACGTGGAGGAGTTCGGCGCCAGCACGGTCGTGGTGCGCGCTGTGCCCCAGCAGTTGGCCGACAGCGACCCGGTCGAGTTGCTCAAGGACGTGCTGGTCGAGATCGAGGAGGCCGAGGCCGGCAAGTCCGGCGACTCGCCGCAAGACAGCATCCTCAAGGTCATGGCCTGCAAAGCCGCGGTCAAGGCCGGCCAGCGCCTCTCGCCGCAGGAGATCGCGTCGCTACTCGACAAGCGCGACGAAGTCGAGGGCACGTCCACTTGCCCCCACGGCCGTCCGCACTCGATCTTCCTGTCGCTCGCGGAGTTGGAGAGGCAGTTCAAGCGGCGGTGAGGCCGAGACGCCAACCACGAAGGACACGAAGGGCGCGAAGGCCTGGTCAACGGACGAGGACTTGCATAGGGTGCAGGTCTGAACGTACGTAGTAAACTGGGCGTTCATTCCCGTAGTGCGCCGGCGCAGAATGCACATGCGCCGAAGGCGCATCACAACATAGCCCTGTGCAAGCTCGTTCGGTCGCGCCAGCGGGCGAACGAGCGCCGCGCTGGGAAGGATGCCGAAAACAAGCCGCCAACGCTGAAAGCGTTGCACAAACGCGGCCCGCCAGTCTTGTGGAACGCTTTCAGCGTTCCTCGGCCTGG
>JAJRTI010000038.1 GCA_024278415.1 Planctomycetota bacterium
CCGCATGGGGGTCTGCGCCACCAAAGGCGGCAAAGCTGTCCCCATGGTCTGCGCCAATCATGCTCTGCATCCGTGGGTCGGCTCTGCCATCCGTGGGACACCTCCGACCTCTTTGGTTGCGGCCAACGGCCGCGCTAGGGATATCTGCGGGTATCTGTGTTCGTTCCGTTGCCAAGACCGGAGGCGTATCGCAAGCACTGGCGCCTCCGCAGCGCATTCATTCGTGGGCGCCGCCAAGAAGAAGCCAAGATGTGACACCCCCAGAGCGCACGGGCTTGGCCGTCCGTCGTAGCGCGAAGGCCTGTCTGCGTGCGGCCACGCACTGACAGGCCTTCCGGTCCTGGGTTGCGGGCGAAGCCCGCCTTGTTGTAGAAGACAAGCCATGACGCTGTCACTCGACGTGCTGTCGGGCCGGCCTTCGAGCGCCTCGTCGTGTCGCTGCTGCGCACGCTCTGGCAGAGCGCGCTCATGGCCGCCACGCTGGCGGTTGTCCTCAAGAGGACCTCGGAAAAGTGCGGGAACCTCCGCCGCCCTAGCGACCTTCCCTCGATCGTGGCAAAACGCTATGATGATGGGCTTTCGGGTGTCGGTTGATCCTCGGAGGCAGTCCCGGGCTCGCGACACGAAAGCTGCCAGTCCTTCTCCCAGCGCAGCCAGGCACAATGGAAACCAAGCTCAGGAAACGCACGCTCCAAGATAAGCCCGCCATTGTTATCGCCGCATTCGGGTCGAGCCGGTCCGGGAGGGTCGTGTACGACGCACTGGACCAGGAGCTGCGAGAGGCGTTCCCCGACTACGAGTTGGTCTGGGCCTATACGTCGGAGATCGTGCGCGAGAAGACGGGGCACCCCGGGATTCTCCAAGCGCTAGCCCTGCTGGAGGAGAAGGGCTACCGCAAGGTCGTGGTGCAGCCGGTTCACGTGTTCCCCGGGACCGAGTATCGCGTGCTGGAAGAGCAGAGCCGCGGCTTCCCCGGCATCCGAGTCGTGATGGGCGAGACGCTCATGCATCGGTGGCCCTTCGTCGAGCAGGCGGTGGAGATCGTTTCGGAGGATTTCATCGACGCGCAAGAGGGCGTCAACCTCCTCATCGCGCACGGCACGCCGCTCTGCGCCGATCCGGTGAACGCGGTGTATCTGGGGCTCGACTCTGTCCTGAGGCAGGAATACGAGAACGTGATGCTCGGCGTTGTCGAAGGGGTTCCGTCTCTGGCGTCGGTCCTCGCCATCATTGAACGAATGATGAAGGGCAAGGACACTCCCGCGGAGTCGAGGCCGAAAGCCATGCTGATCCCTCTCATGTACGTCGCCGGCGTGCACGTAGAGGACGATCTCCTTGGCGAAGGGGACACGTGCCGGACCGCGCTGGCAGACTTGGGCTTCGACGTGGTTTGGCCCACGGTCGCGCACAACGGCGTGACGATGCCCAAGGGCCTGGGCTGGTATGCGGGCATACGCGCCTGCTTCGTGGAGCGGGTGCGCAGGGCGCTGGGGCTCATGGAGGTTTACTGACAGGCGTCAGATGGCGCCCCGTTCGGACAGGCTCTCGAGCACTTCCTCTACGCTCGCGCAGTCGCCGGGCGCGTCCTCTACTGGGCGTCCGATCACGACCACCTCCGCGCCCACCTCAAGCGCCGCGTCGATCTTCTCCACCGTCTTGCCCTGCGGCCCGCTGTCCTTCGTCACCAGCACGCTGGCGCGGTAGTGGCGCAGGAGCGCCTCGTTCAGTTCCTTGGCGAATGGCCCTTGAAGAGCCACGATGTGGCGCTCCGATATGCCAAGCGCCAGGCAAGCGTCGATAGACTCATGGCGAGGCAGCACGCGAGGAAACAGCTCTGCCCCCGTCCGCCGGGCCCGATCCACGAAGGAGCGCAGGTTCTGCGAACCAATCGTGAGGAAGACCCGTGCGCCCGACTTGCAGGCAAGCTCCGCGGCTTCCTCGAAGTCCTGAGCCACGGCAACGGCATCGGAATCGGGGAGCGGCGTCGATGCTCTGGTCAGTCGCAGATACGGGAGTCCGAGCGACGCGCAGGCCCGACGCGCGTTCTCGGTCGCCTCGACCGCGAAGGGGTGGGTGGCATCGACAACGGCCTGAGCGCCCGACTCCGCCAGGGCCGCGTTCATGCCCGCCGCGTCGAGACGGCCGATGCGACGCTCTGTCAACCGTTCGGCCGCGGCGCTGAGCGGCTGGCGGTAATCGGTCGCGGTGAACAGCAGAGCCCTCTCACCGCGCGCAGCAAGGGCCTCGATCAGGGCCGCCCCGTCTGAGGTGCCGCCAAGCACGGCGATCACAACTCGTACCCCCTGGCGGTCACGAGCCAGTCCCCGATTCGAGCCGTTGACGAGTTGCCCACGATCACCGTGCTGCGCATGCCGATGTCGATTCCCAAGAGGTCGGCCAGGCGGGAAAGCTGGACGGCTTGGTTCCCTGACCCGACGTGGCTCACGACTGCCACCGGCGTGTCGGCCTGGCGCCGCTCCAGAGCCATCTCGTGCAAGCGCTCGATCTGCCACGTGCGCTTCTTGCTCTTGGGGTTGTACACCACGATCACAAAGTCGCCGTCGAGCGCGGCACGGATTCGCTTCTCGATCGTGTCCCAGGGGATGAGGAGGTCGCTGAGGCTGATCACCGCGTAGTCGCACAC
>JAJRTI010000647.1 GCA_024278415.1 Planctomycetota bacterium
CTTGATGTCGATCTACCGGACGTTAAAGGTTCGCGGTTATGAGCCTCTGGATACCATCGTGGAAGCGCTCAAGACCTATGTGCGCACCGGAAAACTGCCGCCCCTGCCCAAGTAGCGGCGGCAAGCGGCTGACGCGTTACGATTTACGAAGTGCGCCCGCCCAAGCGCGAATTGGTCCACCCCTGCAAGCTCACGTTTCGCTGTCCAAAGGCCGCGTTCAAGAACGGCCTCGAACCTCGCCGCGTGGCCATCTACGAGTATCAACCCGTTGAGGAGGTGTGGAAAGCGCTGTCTACCCAGATTGACCCTGAGGGGAAACAGGCGGCCACCTACATCAAGCGTCTCACTCCTTACCTTTCATACTTCGCGCTGTTTGCGGACGTACACGCGCCTGGGCCGCCTGAGTTTACGGGAGTCCAATTCGCGGACGGCGCTGCGCGCGTCACGAGTGTGGGCAAGAGTGCAGCAGTGTGCGGGACGATTCCCCGCCGAGCGGCCACCATCAAGGGACAGTCTGAGCCCTTTGCCCGGATCACGATCCGTCACACTGGGCCAAAGGATGGGACCCTCGGCGTCCACGTGAGCAGCGCTGACGTGGACGGATTGTTCTCGCTGGATGTGCTGCTTGCGCAAGGGCGAAACCGGTTCTAAGCACGGGCAGAGGACGGCGGCGCGAACGAAGGCGCACCATCTACGCTCGACGTGCCGTTCGCATGGCGGCACCCGGAAAGCGTCAAGTCGTTGCGTGTGCTCGGACCATCGACCGCGAGGAGGGGGAGCCGGTACTTGGTCGTGGCCGCGGGGAAAGATGCCAGCCCCGATGTGGACGCGACGGCCGTCAGGGTCCGGACTGCGAAAACCGATCCCGAAGGGATCCTCTTCGAGTTGGTCGAGACGGGGTCCAAGACGGGCGTCTTTGTTGGCGAATTGACCCTCGGCGAGCGTTCTGACCCAAGAACTGGAGTGATCGCGGCCAAGACCGATGGTGAAGAAATCGAGGTGTATTGGGTGGTGGACAAGAACGTTCGGACCGGGGTCGCGTATCGTGACAAGACGCCGCCGGCCGCGCCAACGGTGACCTCGCCGACGCATCCAAGTTTCTGCCAGTTGACGTTCGAGCCGAGCCAAGACCCAATGGGTGCGTGGATGGGCCGGGATGGTGTGTTCGGCGCCGCGGTTCGCGTGGGACGCGAGGCCGGCAACTCGTACATCGTCTGCCAGGCGCAGAAGGCGCCCACGGCTGTGCACCTCGGCTCCGGCATGAACGTCGATGGGCTCGACTTGGCGAGGTTCCCGATCCTTGAATTCGATTACCGAATCAAGCCCATGCTCCAGATCAATCTGCACTGCCGATTCAAGTCGGCCCACTGGGGCTGGAAGGAAATCGTGCTCAGCCAGGCCCAGACGTGTTTCAACAAGATCGGCTACGTGTTCGGTGCCTCAGCCGACGGGCTTTGGCGCACAGCACACGTGAATCTGTTGGAAATGGCCCGCGCCTCCTATCCCGGCCGCAAGAGCTACCTTGTGGACGAACTCGCATTCATGACCCTGCGAGGCGGGGTCTTCATGCGCCGCGGCTTCAAGGCCCCCTCAGGCACTTACGACGCCTATGCGTTGGACAATATCCGGCTCGTGAAGTATGCCAGCGCGCGTGACGCCACCTTAGAGTTCACGTCGACTGACGACAACGGGATTGCCGCATTCAGCTTCATGCTCGACCAGCGACCGAACACCGCTCCAGACACCGCGCCCGATCATGCGAAGCTCCTGCCGCCAAGGGAAGGCGCCTCCCCGACGTGGTCGACGTCTTATGGGAAACTCAGAGACGGTCGCTGGGTACTTCCACGTGCGCGCGCAGGACAAAGTCGGCAATTGGGGGCCGGCCAACCACTACGCGATCGTGGTCGATACGCAACCTCCGAAGCTCCGCGTGCTCAGCGATCTCAAGAAGCCGATGGCCTGGAACGAATCCATCACGTTTGGGCTGTCTGATGCAGTGGGCATCGATCCATACAGCATACGGCTCGCGGCCTCCGGGCGAGAGTTTGACGTGAGCAGCAAGGCCCTAGCCTTTGACGATCACACGGGCGCCCTCGTCTTCACCCCTTCGAAGGGCCGTGGAGAGGACAAGGTCATGTTCGCTCACCGCGAGCGTGTCCGAATCCGGCTCACGGCGAAAGACCTTGCCGGCCGGCCCGCCAAGCCGCTGGTGCGTGTGTTTGTCGCCGCATCTCCTCTGCACATCACGCCTCCCAACCCACCAGGCCTCTCGGGTTGGTACAAAGCCATGCCCAAGGTGTCGCTTCGGCCTCCCAAGGACATGGCAGGCAAGTTGTTCATCGAGGAGGAGGCGGCCGGCGCGGGCGAGGACATGGCGCGCCCGAGGGTTTTCTGGATTATCGCGGTCCTCGCCCCGAAGTTCCCGAAGACCGGGGTCGGAGTCGCGTATCACAAGCGCATCGTCGTCTATGAGGGGCTTTCCGCGTCGCATGCCCTGGTTGAGCCGGGTGCCCCGGACCTGCCCACGGGGGAATACTCGAAGCCACCAACGATCAGGCTCACCCAAAGCGCTCGCGTGCTTAAGGCCGGTGGCTTGAACGCGATCTTTTTCCGGAATTCCGACTTCGCCCTTCCGATCCAGAATCGCATCGACGGTACGATCAACTTCGACAACGCCGGGCCCCAATCGTCCAAGCCCGTACGCGGCGCGCAGTCGGCCCGCTGGACCGGCTGGCTCAAAGCGGACAAGACGCAGACGTACGAGCTGGAAGCTGTGACTGCCTCGGACGCCAAATACCGCGCCGCGGCCGACCTCTGGATCGACGGCGAACAGGTGCTCGACGCGCGCAAGCGGGAATATGTCTGGTCGGCGAAAAACAAGGTGCTGCTGACGAAGGGATACCATAAGATTCGGCTGGAGTATTCCGAGCCGGGCGGCCGGGCGTGGTGGCTCCAGCTTTTCTGGTGGCGGCCGGACCGCCATTGGCGAGAGTTGATTCCGGCCGATCGATTGTATGGGCTCCACTCAACGATGGTTGTATACTATCGCTGGGACGACAAGGGCAAGTGGAAAGTCTATAGAAAACCTCTCGTTGCCCCGCGGGGAGTGCACACGCTTTACTACTACGCCAAAGACGAGGCCAGGCACGTGGAAAAGGTGAAGACGCTCGAAGTGAAGGTGGCCGAAAAGCAGGCCGAGGATGCGGGACGCAAGAAAGCGCCTGCCGGCCCCGCGCAGCGGCAAAAGGGAAAACCGTGAGCAAGAAGTGGCGCGCAGGTTCGCTATCGCTATGTGTCTGCCTGACCTTCTTCGCGTCGGCAGATGGTGAAGAAGCGCAGCGGCCGCGTGGACTCGTCGTGCTAGTCGTTCCCGCGATCGAGGGCCGGCTGGAGCCGTGCGGGTGCGCAAAAGGGCAGCGGGGCGGGCTGTCCCGGATAGCGACGCTCGTCGAGCGGCTGAGGGCGGAAGCGCACGGCCGGGGCGACGCGGCCGTGGTGCTGAGCATGGGCAATTGGACGACGGGCCTGGGGCCGCAGGCGATGTTCAAGGCGCGGGCGGTGACGCGAAGCCTGCGTGCGATGGGGTGCGCAGGGGTGGCGCTGGGGGAGTTGGATTGGTTCCTGGGCGCGGACGCGCTGTCGGCTGCGCATAGTGAGACGGAGTTCGCGTTGCTCTGCGCGAACGCGGCCGCGTCGGAAGGCCAGCGCGTGTGCGCGGCAAGCGTCCGCGTGGCGCTCGGCCGGGGAATCACGGCGGATGTGGCCGCGGTCGTGTCCCCGGCGTTCAACGCGAGCTTGGCTGCGTTGGACCGCGGGATACGGTTCTCCCATCCGCTGCTGGCGCTCAAGCAATGGGCTTCGACAAAGACGTCGGCCGCGGCTTGCCGCGTGCTGCTGTTCCACGGCCCGGCGTCGGAGGCGGTGCGGTTGGCCCGGGCGCTGCCTGAGGTCGATTTGCTGGTCGCGTCTGGAGCGGCCACACACGGCGAACCGGTCTCGCGGCGTGGCCGGGTGGTGTTCGTCACGCCGGGGAACGCGCACGTGGCGGCGATCCGGCTGGCGGGCGCGCCGCAGCCGCGGCTTGTGTCAGCCGAGGCGGTGGAGGTACGTCACGAGTTGCCGCCTCATCCGGCCCTGGTTCAGATCATGGAGAAGTATCAGCAGGAGCTGAAGGCCGCGAACTTGCTGGCTAGGCTGCGTCGGAAACCGTGGGCGTGTCGAACTGCCGGGAGTGTCACGGCATGCAGTACCGCAAGTGGCTGACGACGCGGCACGCGCGGGCGCTGGAGACGTTACGCAAAAAGGGCCGCGACCTCGACCCGGAGTGCGTGGAGTGCCACGTCGTGGGGTTGCGGTTCTACAGCGGGTTCCGTAGCCTGGCCGAGACGCCGGACCTGGCGAATGTGGCGTGCGAGTGTTGCCACGGCCCGGGCAATCTACATGACCGAGACGTGCGCGCTCCGTACGGCCGGCAGGAGATGCGCCCCTGCGAACGCTGCCACAACGACGAGCATTCGCCGGGCTTTGACCGGCGCAAGGCGCTCGGCAAGATCAAGCATTGGACAAAGGCGAAGGCGCTGGCGCGCGAGTAGCTTGAGACAACCGTGGCACCCGACCCGGAGCGGACGGCCTTGGCCATCCGACGGAACGCGAAGGCGCTCCATTCCGGCCGCGGTTGTGTGTCGGAACGCGAAGGCGTTCCGCTCCGTGTTGGGCTTTGTTGGAGACATACCCATGAGGCCGACGATACGACTACACTATCTTGCATTGGCGGCGGTGTTGGCCGGTGTGCGCGTGGCGCTGCCGGCCGAGCCGAATATCGAATTGGAGAAAAACTCTTGGGACTTCGGCGAGGTGACGCAAGGCCGGCAGTTGTCGCACACGCTGGCGATCTACAACCACGGGGACGCGGCGCTCGTGATCGGCTCCGTGCGGACCTCGTGCAGCGTTTGCTCCGCCGCGATGGTCGACGCAAAGGTCATCCCGCCAGGCGGCAGAGCGAAGCTCAACATCCGTTTCTACACCGCGCGCGCCAGCGGAAGGCAGCATAAATCCCTCATCATATCTTCCAACGATCCGGACGAGCCGTTCGCCAAAGTCTCCGTCACGGGGACGGTGGTGAAGCGCAAACGGGCCGTCATCGAACTGAAGCCAAAGGTGTGGGATGTGGGGCTGGTAGCTCTGGGGCAGACGTGCGTGGGAGTGATCCAAGTGCGGAACCGAGGCGACGGGCCGTTGGACCTCCAGGGCATTCAGTGCTCGACAGGCTGCCGCATTGTGGCCTGGCCGAAGAAGCCCATCCCGCCCGGCCGCGGCGCGGCCATTCGGCTTGCGCTGGATACGACGGACATGAAGGGCCTGGTGCAGGGATACATCCAGGTGGAGAGCAACGACCCGGCGGCCCCGACGAAGCTGCTACAGATCATAGGCTATGTGGCGCCCCGCGGGTCGGGGCCAAGCCGGGCGAATGGCCTCGCGTTCACCGTGCTCGAACTCGGCCCGCTGGCTCCGGGCAAAGGGCGGTTGGTCGCTCGCTATCGCGTGGTGAACGGCCTGGGCAAAGGGGTGAAGCTTCGCGCGGTGGAGGCACCCGGCGCGGCCGCGCTCAGTCCCAAGGAACTCGACCTGCCGCCGGGCGCGTCCGCGGAGCTGCGTGTCGAACTGCCGGCGGACTTCACGTTCGATGGGCCGAGTTCGCAAGCCGCGCTCACAATTCGCCTGCCGGTCGTGGCGGGGACGAAGTAGCGCGAAATGCCGCGATGCCGTTGCTTGTAGCGTCCCGAAGCTTCGGGATCAATGCGCTCGGCGTCGGCGACCAGTGACGAACGACCAAGGACGAATGACGAGTCACCGCACCTGATACGTCAGCCATATCCGCCACTCGCCGCTGCCGAACCAGAGGCTGCGCCGGCGCGCGGCGGTCTGCATGTCGAGCAGGTCCGTGCGCCAGCGTCCCATGCGCGAGAGAGCGGAGCGGTCGAAGTCGTAGCGGTCGTCGAGGCGCACGCGCAGGCTGCCCTTGCTCACGGACACATCGAAGCGGTTCGGCCCAGGCTTGAGCATGTCGGCTCGCAACGGCACGACGAGGGTGTTGGGCGCATCGCGCGGCGGCGTGGATGGGCCGGCGAGGGCCGTGCCGTTGGCCGAGACGGTCCACAGCGTGCCGGGCTGGATTTGCGCCTCCAAGACGAGTTTGGGATCGTGCAGGCGAGGGTAGTCGGCTTGGGGAATCATGAGCGTCTTGCGGATGCGCACGTCGGGGCTCGTGAGGGTGACGCCGAAGGGCGCGCCGCCGGGGACGCCGTCGCGGATCTGCACCGTGCTTCCTTCTTGCACGCGCCAGCCGTGGGGATGCGCGACGCGGTCCGCGGCGCGCACTAGCGCGCGGCGGTTCACGAATGCCGCGACACAGAGCAGGGCGAGCAAGCCGATGGCGAAGTTGCGCCAGCGCCGGTGCGCGAGGCAACTGCCGAGGTGGGTGAGCCCGCGCGCGGCGAACACGGCGAGCACCGGCACGACCACAAGCCGGTAGCGGGCCAGCACGATGAACGCGACGATGACGCCGGCGTGCAGCACGACGTAAGCGGTGAGCAGAAAGCGCCCGCGGCCGCGGCATCTCCCGGCGAACCAGCCCACACACGCGAGCGGGAGGAGCAGCCCATAACCGATGAACACGGGCAGGCCCACAAACGAGACTTGCTTCTGCCGCCTCACGCTCAGGTTGTTGCCGATCTCCGGAGCGGAGAGAAACAGGGCGAGCTTGCGCAGCGTGAGCCGCGCCGCGCGGCCGGGCTGGGTTCGGATGAACTCCCACGCCATGTCGTACGCGATGCGGTCGCGTTCGGCGAGATCTTTGCCTTCGGTGGCTTGCCGGTAGCGCTCCCCAAGGCGGCCGCGCGGGTACGTGAACGCGCCGGTCGCGGTGGGGTTGTTGTCCATGAGGAAGATGATGCCGCTGTTGCCGCGTACTGCGAAGAAGCGGCCCGAAAGGAGTTTCGTGCGTACGACAAACGGCGCCATGACCGCGAGCGCGGCCGCGAGCACGACCGCGAGCGCCGCGGCCATGCGCTTGGGCCGCACGCGGAGCCCCCACGCGAGCCACGCGACGCCAACCGCGGAGAAGGGGAGCGTCGTGGGTTTGGCCGCGGCCGCGAGGCCGATGAATGCGCCGGCGATGGCGCATCGTCCCCAAGTCGCGCGGCTGCCCGCGCGCAGCAGCGCCCACACCGATGCCGCGGCGAGCACGTTGAGCACGACCTCCCCGAGCATCTCCGTGTCGTACACAATGAGCGGCGCATAGAACGCGATCAGGAAGCCGGCGATCGCGCCCGCGGCGTCGCTGAAGACGCGGCGGGCGATGGCGAACGCGAGGACCGCGAGCAGCGCGGCGAACGCTCCCTGCGCCGCGGCCGCGCGATGGACGTCGCCGCCGGTGATCCAGTACATGGCCGGCAGGAACACGCACGGATACAGCGGCGAGTCCGACGCGGAGCCGGCGAGCCACTTGCCCCCCACGACCTCGCGCGCAATGCGGTCGAAGACCTCCATGTCCGTGCCGCGAGCCCTGTCGCGCGTGAGCGGGGCCCCGCGGGTCTGCGCGACATAGGCCACGCGCACCAACGCGGCGACCACGTAGAGCAGCACGAGCGTCGCAAGGGGGACGCGGCCCATGTGCGGCGCGGACCGCGCGGGGCCGTGTGCCTCGGCCGGTGTGGCAGAAGTCTTCGTGTGTTCCTCGTCCAGGGGTGCCGGCCTTCCATGCTCGTCAGCCTCTCGAAGGCTCGGATCCATCGGGAGGGGGGGCGCTTGCGTCAGGGAGTCTACATTATATTGACACCTCGCCTGTGTTCCAATAGAATCCCTCGCCACTCTTGATGGCACTACGACGTGAACGGAGGCTCTTGATGGCAAATCCGCTGGCGGACGAACTCAACGCGGCGATCCAAGCGGCAAACCCGCACGTGCTCGACATGCTCAGCGCGCGCGGGAAGCGCATGTACTTCCCCAAGGGTATCCTCGCGCAAGGCGCGGAGGCCAAGGCTAAGGCGCACGCGGCAAACGCTACGGTGGGTATCGCGACCGAAGGCGGCGTGCCGATGCACTTGGGCTGCATCGACGCGCACTTTGCCGGCCTGTCGGCCGCGGATGTGTACGGCTATGCGCCCCCCGGCGGACAGGCCGACTTGCGCGAGGCGTGGCTCCAAAAAATGGTCGCTGAGAACCCGAAGCTCGAAGGCAAGGCGCTCTCGCGGCCCATGGTCACGAGCGCGCTCACGCACGGGCTGTGCATCACGGGGGAACTCTTTGTCGATCCGGGCGACGTGGTGCTCACGCCGGACAAGCTGTGGGGCAACTACAAGCTCGTGTTTGTGGAGCGCATGGAAGCGGAGCATCGCACGTTCCCGTTTTTCGCCGCCGGCGGCTTCAACTTGGCCGGCTTCGAGGCCAGCCTGCAACAGGCCGCGGCGGACAAGGGGAAGGTTGTGGCCATCATGAACTTCCCGAACAACCCCAGTGGATACACTCCCACTGACGAGGAGATGCCAGCCATTGCGGATGCGATCGTGCGCGTGGCCGAGTCGGGCTGTGATATCGTCGTCGTGTGCGACGATGCCTATTTTGGGCTTTTTTACGAGGACGCGTGCCAGGAGTCGCTGTTTGGGCTCCTCGCTGAGCGCCACCCGCGAGTGCTGCCGATCCGGCTCGACGGCGCGACGAAGGAGATGTTCGCGTGGGGCTTCCGCGTCGGCTTTATCACGTACGGCCCGGCCGCGGCCGCGGGCGATACGGCGGCGATGCTCGATGCGCTGGAGAAGAAGACGCAGGGCGTGATCCGCGCAACGATCTCGAACTGCTCGCAGCCCGGCCAGAGCATTGTGCTGCGCGCGTTGCAGTCGCCCGAGTTCGCGGCTCAGCGCCGCGAGAAGTTCGAGATCTTACGCGCCCGCGCTGCGCAGGTGAAAAAGGTTTTGGCCGACTCCAAGTATGACTCTGCGTGGGAGTGCTATCCCTTCAACTCTGGCTACTTCATGTGCCTGAAACTCAAGTCTGCCAACGCGGAGCAGGTGCGCGTGCGGTTGCTGAACGAGCACGGCGTGGGCGCCATCTCGGTGAACGACACGGACTTGCGCGTCGCGTTTTCCTGCCTCGAGGCGGAGCAGATCCCGCCGGTGTTCGAGGCCATCTACGCGGCCTGCCAGTAGGCGAGGGCGTGTTTAGCGTGCGCCGTAGCCGCATTCGCCAGAATGCGGGCGTTCTGTGAGTTACTCGTCGGTTGGCCTGCCTGCTGGCGCATGCGGCTACGGCCGTCCTGCGCGGTGTAACGCGGTCTGGCGAGGCTCGTATACTCGGTTAGAGCAGAGGCGCTGGCCGTCTCTGCTCGCCGTATCTGCGGGCGAAATCCTGCGCGGTGCGCGGGCGTGGCAGACAGCGGCTCAGGCGTCAACCCGTGTTTTACTGCTTTCCGCGCGCCGCGCGTTTTCCTTTCGCTCATGATCGTCATCACAGGCCCCACCGCTTCAGGCAAGACTTCGGCCGGGATCATGGTTGCGGAGGCTTTGGGCGGCGAGATCGTGTCGGCCGATTCGATGCAGATCTACCGCGGCCTGGACATTGGCACCGCGTCGCCTACGCCTGAGGAACGGGCGCGCGTGGCGCACCATCTGATCGACATCCGGTATCCCTGGGAGTCGTACGATGCGGCGGCGTTCGTGCGCGACGCGCAGTTGGCGGCGCGAGACATCGAGCGCCGCGGCAAGGTCGCCGTCGTCGTGGGCGGCACGGCCCTGTATCTGAAGGCGCTGCTCGAAGGGCTTTTCGACGGCCCGCCTGCGAATGCCGAGGTCCGCGATCGCCTTCGGGCCATTGCGGCTCGCGAAGGCTCGGCGAGGTTGCACGAGATGTTGAGCGAGGTTGATCCAGACGCGTCGGCTCGGCTGCACCCGAATGATGAGGTGCGGCTGGTGCGTGCGCTCGAGGTTTTCGAGTGCACGGGCCGGCCGATCTCGGAGCAGCAACGCCAATTCGGCCAGCGCCGAGACGGATTGGACGCGGCCGTGGTGTGCTTGGCGCGGAGCCGCGGCGATTTGGATGAGCGTATTGATTCGCGCGTGGACGCGATGTTCGCGAGCGGCCTGGTCGCGGAGACGCGGCGAGCCGTTGCGCATCCGGCCGGGCTCGGGCGAACACCCGGGCAGGCTTTGGGCTACAAGCAAGTGATCAACCACCTGGCCGGCCGCTGCGGCTTTGTCGATTGCGTGCGGTCGGTCAAGCAAGCGACGCGGCGCTTTGCGCGCAAACAGATGAACTGGTTCCGCCACTTTTCGGGCATGGAGACGCTCGACATTGGCCACAGAGAGCCCGCAGAGGCCATCTGCGACCGTCTACTCGCGTTCGCCGGCCTATAGCCTTTTGAAGGTAGCAGAAAAAGGGCTTGACAAGCCTTGGTCGTCTCACTACGATATTTCGATCTTTAGCTTTATACCTTGTAAAGATGCTGTAGTGGCGACAGTGACGCGATAGCCGCTGGGCTTGTGCCGCGTGTCCATTGAGCAGGAGAGGTGCTGACTTGTTCGGACCCAAATACGTCTGGGGCCTCGACGTTGGCCGGTTCGGCCTGAAAGCCGTCAAGGTCGCCAAGGCCGGCGACCAGTTGCGCATCCTCGACGCGGACATGATCGAGTACGACTGGGGCAGCGTTGGTGAGGGGATCAGCAACCAGGCGATGCTGGAGGCGATCCAGGAGTTTCTGCGCAAGCACCAGGTGGGCAAGAAGGACGCGGTGTACGTGTCCATGCCGGGGCAGTCTGTCTTCACGCGCTTCATCAACCTGCCCCCGGTAGAGAAGAAGCGTATTCCTGAGATTGTGAGATACGAGGCGCGGCAGCAGATCCCGTTTAGCATTGATGAGGTGATCTGGGCGTACCAGCCGGTCAAGGAAGAGCACCTGCCGGGTGAAGAGATCGAGATCGGGCTGTTCGCGATCAAGCGGGAACTCGTGCTCGACTTCTTGGCGAACTTGGCGGGCCTCCATGGCAACCTCTACGGCGTTCAGATTGCGCCGCTTGCGCTCTACAACTTCGTGCGCTTCGACCAGCAACCGGCCGAGCCGACCGTGGTGGTGGACGTAGGCGCGGATAACACAGACCTGGTCATCATTGATGGCCCGAAGTTTTGGACGCGCAATTTGCCCGTGGCGGGCAACGACATCACGAGGGCGATTCGGGACAAGTTCGACATCTCCTTCGAGGAGGCAGAGAACGTCAAGCGCATGGCCGCACAGTCGAAGCATGCGCGGCAGGTGTTCGAGGTCATGGAGCCCGTGTTGCGGGATTTGGTGAGCGAGATTCAGCGCTCCATCGGCTACTACAAGTCGCTGGCAAAGGAAGTGAAGTTCTCCGAGGTGCTGGTGATGGGCAACGCGTTCAAGTTGCCTGGCATGGAGAAGTTCCTCGCGGACAACTTGCAATACTCGGTGCGGGCACTCGACAAGGCGTCCCGGCTCGAGTTCGCCAGCGATGTGTCTGAGAGCGAGTTCAATGACAACTTGCTGACTTATGCCCCGGCGCTTGGCCTGGCCGTGCAGGCGGTTGGCGCTGGGCACATGAAGACGAATCTGCTGCCGGCACAGTTCGAGCAGGCCCGTGAGATGGGGCGCAAGAAGCCCCTGTCTATCGCAGCGGCGCTCTGCCTGTGGCTGGCCGTGGCGTGTGGGTACATTCGCGAGAAGTCGCTCCAAGGCCTGTTAGAGAGATATCAGGATAAGGGCGCCAACATGCTCGATGAGGCCGAGCGGCTGAACAACGAATACAATCAGGCCAAGGCGGCCGTGGATCAGGCCAGGGGCCCTGCCATCGCGTTGTCGAATGTTGGCAAACTGCCCGAGATTGGCTATGAGCGCAACTTCTGGATGATCTTCGTAGAGAAGTTTTTCGATGAGAAAGACGGCTGTATCCCCAAAGGCGCTTACCTGAAGTACTTTGTCATCGCGAGGGGCGCGGGAAAGACCCAAGTCGGCCCCGGGGGGCTGAGTGGCCGAGGCGGCAAGGAGATCGGCATACAGATCGAGGGCACGGTTGCTGAGAGCGATGAGTTCATCAACACGAACATTCGGGATAAGATTGCCGCGTTCAAGCCTGACCCGAAGTTCAAGAACGGCGTGATTCGATCTGGCAAGAATGATGTAAAGTACTTGGCTGGCACGCCTCAACCCGTGACGGTCAAACTCCCCAGTGGCGAGACCGAGCGCAGGCTGCGCTTTATTATTGCCTTCACGCCAAAGAAGTACGACGAGGCCGTGGTGCCTGACGAGTCGGAGAAGAAATGACGAGCAGAACCGTCCGTCCACGAGCGGCCAGGCGCGGGCAAGCGCCCGACCGTTCAGGAGCATAGTTGATGGAAGCATTGAAGAAGTACGGCTTCTGGATTGGCGTCGTCTTGGCGGCCATTGCTGCCGTCGTTACGCACTTCGTCTTGATCGTGCCCATGGAGACGGCCAACCAAGAGTTGTGGAATAAGCTGAACGAGCGCCGCAAGAAACTTCAGGAGTACGCGGACAGAACGGACTTCAAGAACGACGCGTGGATCGAGTTCGAGAAGAAGCGGGCGGAAGTGTGGCGAGATCAAAAGGCGCGGTGCGAAGAGTACCTGCACCAAGAGGATCCGTTCCAATCCGAGTTTCGAGATGGCAAGGGCAATGTCATCTCCAGCCGCTCCGTCTGGGTCAGCGCTTTCCGGCAGAGCGTGGATAAGATGATCCGTCGGCTGCGGAAATCGGGCATCGCCGTGGGCGACACCGTATTCAAATGCCAGAGCCAAGCCGCTGCGTGGGAGGACTTCCACCCCAGAGTGCCCGAGCTTCGGACGGCGACGCGTGAGTTCCACATCCAGGAGGAGTTCAGCAAGATCCTGGAGCAGAAGAGCCTTCGGCTGGCGCGGATTGATCACGTGCATATTGGCGATGCCACAGCCGCGATCTTGAAAGACATTGGCCGGGTCGAGCATGAAGGGCTGTTTACGACCCGCGCGTACGAGATATCGGTGGTTATGGATTTTGAGCAAGTGCTCTACCTGTTTAAGGCCATGCTTGGGTCCAAGCGGTTGATGCTGAGCATCGAACGCATCCGTGTTTCTCAGATTGCACTCGCGGCCCCGGACCTCAAGCGGCCGAACCTCGTTCAGATCGTCGTGAGGGGCCGGTACATGGACTTCAGTGTGGCCAAGAAGAAGGCCGCGTCGTCGTAGACACCACCTGCACGGAACGATCGGGCGAGAGGCTCGCCCTTTGAGCAAACTAGCAAGGATGAGGCGCATGGCCGCTTCCCCGAAGATTCTGATCATCCAATTCGCTGACAAGGCGGCACTCGCTGTCGCGCTCGGCATCCTGGGATACGTTGTGGTCACCAGCTTCGTTTCCCAAGGCAGCGGCGAGAGGAGATCGGACCTCGACAAAATCGCAAGCTTGCAGCGACAAGTTACAAGGAAAATCAAGGAGAGCCGGCCGCCCGGCGAGATCGAGCAAGTGGACCTGACGCGAGACCTGAAGGAGCGCTTCATCGCGATCCCGGACGCCCGGGAACTCAGGCCCTACATCTTCACGGAGCCCACGCCGCAGCAGTACGATAAACAGGTCGTCCACGTGGGGCAGAAGATTACCTTTAAGATCGACGAGCCGCCGCGCAAGGTGACCACAAGCGCCCCCGGCTTCATCAAGGTTGAGTTCAAGGCCAACGAGATTACGGTGTCCGGCCTCGAAGTCGGCGAGACGATGCTCAAGTGTGTGAGCGCGAGAGGCATGAGCCACGAGGTGCCCATCGAGGTCAAGCCCGTAAAGATCAATCCTGTGGTGGGGGGCGTGAGCGACCTCGCATTCCGCTCCGACCTGGGCAGGATCACCTTAACATGGGTCGCACCGCCCAAGACGGCGCCCACCATCACCGCGTTCCAGTACGATGTCGTCCGCCGGCACGAGTCTGAACCGGAAGATAAGGCGGCTAAGGTGGCGACCGTCAGTGATGTCACGTGGACGGACACGGACATCAAGTCAGGCGAGACCTACTATTACAAGATCCAGCCGATCGCCGTGACGCCAGATGGGCTCATTCGAGGCCCCCAGAGCAAAGCGGTGCGTGTGGTTGCCAAGAGCAGCGTCGAGTTTGATCTGAACAGCGCGGGCGGCGGGAGGGCTTCCTTCGAGGTGCGCGCGTACATTAACGGAGAGTGGAACACCCGGAAGTTCTTCGTGGCCCGAGGCGGGCTGATCGGAGAGAAGGTGCGCCGTTACGGGGTAGAGCCGATCGACTTCTCCACCGGCTGCGTGCTTGTGGACATCGACCTGAACGCCAGCCGCATCGAGAAGTGGGTCGAGGAGAAGCGGGTGTTTGACGATGGTGGCAACCTTATCCGTATAGACAAGATTCCACGGAAGCGCGAAGTGCACTCGCCCAGGGTCATCTATCAGGACCGCAAGGGCAATCCTAGAATCCTCTGGCAGAGGAAGCCCTCCGCACGCGTGGCGCCTAAGCCGCCAGCCGGCGCCGCCACTAAGCCTCAGGCGACAACCAAGGATTCCGGCGGCGCGCCTCTCATCAAACGAATTGACTAGACACAGATTTAATAGATGATGACACGACCCGTTCCCCCCCAGCCCTCGCAGGAGATTCGGATGGCAACCTCAGCACGTTGCAGATCCCTCATATGTGGACTCGTCGCTCTCGCGCTGATGTTCGCCTTGGCAGCGCCGAGCGCCATCGCCCAAGCCCCCCCCCCGCCTCAAGCAGGCCAGAGCGTTGCGCTGGATAACGCAGCCGCGTTGCTCGGCAACGGGGACTTGGAGCAAGCCAAGGCCATGGTCGAGCAGCTCTTGAGCGGCGAGCCGGCCCTCGAAGGCGACAATGCCAAACGGGCGAGCAAGCTGCTCAGGCAGATTGACGCGGCGCTCGTGAAGCGTCAGACCGCCAAGAGCGAATCCCTCTTCGCCGAGGGCGAAACGCTTCTCGATGCGGGCAAGCTCGCAGACGCACGCGAGAAGTTTCAAGCGTACCTCGATTCCGGCGCGAAGATTGGGTTCTGGCGCAAACGCAAAGTCCGCGGTTACCTGAAGCAGATTGACAGCCAGTTGGCTGCGGCCGCGGAGCAGAAAGAGGCCGTCGCCGAGGTGGGAAAAGGATCGGCCAAGAAACTTGCCGCCGCACAGACCGCACTGCAAGAGGGCCGGCTTGCCGACGCAAAGGCGCTCGCCGGCGAGGTGCAGAAGGACAAGCGTCTGGCCGGGACGGATCTGGCGCAGCAAGCCGCCCGGATTGTTGCCGCGGCCGAGACGAAGGAAGCCGAAGCTGCGGCAAAGGCCGAAGCCCAAGCCCAAGCCGAGCGCGACCGCATCGCCGCAGCCCAACGGCTCTTCACAGATGGCATGCGGCTTTACGAGGCGGGCGACTATGCCGCGGCGAAGGACAAGTTGACGAAGGCCAAAGAGAGCGGCGTCGATATGGGCGGATTCTTGGGCGGCAACAACCGAAAACTAGAGAAAACGCTCGCCAAGATCGAGGAACAGCAAGCGCAAGCAGCTAAGACAGAGGCCACTCAGGCGGAAACCGCTCAGGCGGAAGCCGAAACGGCCAAGGCCGAGGTGGCCCAGCCGGTGGCTGAAGCCCCCGCCGCCCCGACTGAGGAAGAGGCCGCCAAGGAAGCCAAGAAGAAGCTCAAGGCTGAAATGATGAGCCTCTTCGAGGACGGGATAGACCTTTATGAATTGGAGTACTACAGCGAGGCCAGGGACCAACTGTTGAAAGTGCGAGAGAGCGGCGTCGACTTGGGAGGATTCCTGGGTTCAAACAACCGAAAACTGAACAAGATCCTTGCCGCCATCGACAAGCGGCTGGGCGCCGAAAGGGCGGAGCCAAAAGTCGCCAAGGCCGAAGAGGCCAAGCCTGAGCCCGAAACCCCTGCCAAGCTGGCTGAAGAAGAGAAAGCCAAGGCGGCCCAGGCAGAACTGAAGTCCGAAATGCTGAGCCAGTTCACCGATGGCATGGTCCTTTACGAGAACGGCCAACTGGCAGAGGCGAGAGAATTGCTGACGGAGGTCCAGAAAAGCGGCGTGGATTTGGGCGGCTTTATGGGCGCCAACAACCGGCGCTTACGCCGAGCACTCGCCGATATCGAGGAGCGGACGGCCGCCAAGGGAGAGGCCGAAGTGGCCAAGGCTGAGGAGGCTAAGCCTGAGCAGCCGAAGCCCGAGGAACCAAAGGCCGAGCAACCGAAACCCGCAGAAGCCAAGCCTGAAGTCGGCGTGCCGGCAGAGCCTACTCAAGAGGCGGTCGAGGCTGAAGCCGCGAGGCAACGCAAGACTGAGATGATCGCTTTGTTCGCTTCGGGCATGGCCGATTTCGAGGCTGGTGATCTGGCGAGCGCAAAGGTGAAACTCGCGAAGGTCCGCGAGAGCCGCGTCGATCTTGGCGGCTTTATGGGATCGAACAACCGCAAGCTGGAGAAGACGCTCGCCAAGATCGATGAGCAGCAGGCCAAACTCGCGAAGGCTGAGGAAGCCAAGCCTGAGGCCGAGGCCCCGGCCGAACCCACTGAAGAGGAGAAGGCTCGGGCCGAGGCGCAGGCCAAGAAGGCTCAGGCTGAGCAGATGTACCGAGACGGCGTGACTCTCTATCAGGCAGGCCAACTGGACGCCGCGCTTGAGGCGTTCCGCGAAGTTCAGCAGATGGACGTGGATCTGGGTTGGGTCAAGAATAGCAGGCTTGCCAAATACATTAAGAATCTTCCTGAAGATATCGAAAAGGCCAAGGCCGAAGCCGAGCGGCAAGTCCGAGAGGACAAAGCCGTGGCCGCGTACAAGGCCGCGGCGGACTTGTACGAGCAAGGCGATTACAAAGCGGCCAAGGCTGCGTTGAAGTCGGCTGCCGAACTCGCCGACGACCTGCCCGGCCGGCTTCGCCGCAAGCTTGAGAGCATGACGCAAGACGCTGATGAGAAGATCGCTGAGCAAGAGCGCACCAAGCGGGAGGAGCAAGAGAAGAAGCTCGCCCGCGAGCAGGAAGCGCTTGATCTCTACAACCGCGCGGCCGCGGCTTTGAAGGAGAAGCGCTACGGCGAAGCCAAGGCTTTGGTGAATCAGCTTCGGACGGATTACCAAGATACTGAATTTGTCAAGACACACTAGCCTTTGAGCGGCGTGTGGGCGTTGCTTCGCGTTCGCGTCTGTGGTAAACTCACCCGGTTTGCCTCTCGAATAAGAGTTGGGCGCCGATGCCCCGGGCTCTGTCGTGGGTTCGGGTGGCGGTCCCGGTGCCCACATTCCTATAGAAAGTTGACGCCATCGTCCCTACGGAAAGGACACGCATATGTTGCGGCTTTGTTTCAAGAGACTGAGCGTTGGCACCTTCCTTGCAGTGCTGGCCGTGGGTTGGGCCTGCTTGCCCGCCCAGGGCGGCGAAGCGCCCAAGTCCATTGCCGACCTTCTCAAGGAAGCCGAGCAAGGACTCCAGAAAGCCCAGGCTGAGACCAAGGAGCAGCTCAACAAAGCGGATCAACTCTATGAGGAGGGCAAGTACTCTGAAGCCAAGAAGTTCTACGAGCAGGCCAAGAATAAGGCCACAGCGGCAGGCGTTGAACTTCAGTACGAGGACAGCCGCAGGCTTGAGAAACGCCTTAGCAAACTGAACAAGCAAGTCGCTGAGGCCGCGAACAACGCCGCTAAGGACAAGTTCGACGTCGCCGTTACGCTCTACCAAAGTGGCGAGTACGAAAAGGCCAAGACCCTGTTTTCAGAGGTGCAGGCTAGCGGCGCGGACATTGGCTTCTTCAAGAAGCGCGAACTCAACCGCTACTTGGCGCGCATCGACGAGGATATTCAGGCCGCCATCCAGAAGCGGGACCAGGAGCAGCGCGAGGCGTTGGCGAAGCGGAAGGAACTCAAGCAGCGCCTTGCCGACGGCGAAGCGTTGCTCGCAAAGGGGCAGTATGACGACGCGCTCGACGCGCTCCAGGAAGTCGCTGTGGCCGATGATGTGCTGGATGCCGAGACCCTCGCCAAGGCCAACAGCCTGATCGAGACGGCCAAGGCGGATCGGCAGGCGGCCGCTGAGGCGCACAAGCTGCGCCGCTCCGAACTGAAACAGCAGTACGCCGAGGCCGTCGCCTTGCTTCAGGCCCAGCAGTACCGAGAGGCCAAAGCTGCCTTCGACAAGGTGCAGGCCTTGCTCGACCAGGATCGCCAACTCGACGCGCCCAAGGGCTTTGAGAAGAAGGTCACCGAGACTCTCGCGGCGCTTCAGGCTCAAGAAGAGGAGCGTCGGCAGGTCGCCAAGAAGCGGCAAGAGTTCGAAACTCGACTCGGCGAGGCCCAAGCCGCGGTAGCCTCGGCGCGGTACGATGAGGCCATCAACATGCTGGCCAAGCTTAATACGGACATCAAGGCCAGCGGCATCGAACTGCCCGCGGACAAACAAAAAGAGATGCGGGCGCTCTTTGCGCGAGCCGATGTCGGCCGCCAGGCCGCACAGCAGGCCAAAATTCAGAAGGAATTGGCCAAGGCCGCCAGGCTGCGAGAAGAAGCCACGAAAAAACTGACTGAGGAGCAGCAGGCGGAGCGGATGCTCCAGAAAGCCCTGCGCAACCAGCAAATAGCCCAGCAACTGAAGAAGGCTGAGGCCGAGCACCACTTCAAGACGGCGCAGCGTCTCTTCAACGAGACCAAGTTCAAGGAAGCCGAGACGGAACTGACCCAAGCCGTCGCCGCCGACCCTAACTACGAACAGGCCAAGGATCTGCTTGCCAAGGTGCAGCGGATCGTGTCCGGCCAACCCCCGGGGATCGACGACTTCGCCGAGGCGACTGCGCGGGCTCTGCGCGTGCGCATCGAGAAGGCCAAGCTCGACATGAACAACTTCGTGGCCAAAGGCCAGCAGGCCATCGCCGAGAAGCGGTACGACGACGCCATCGAGAGCTTCAAGAACGCCATGAGCGTCATCAGCTACCTCGAGAAACAGACCGATGTGACCGCAGACCGAGAGAAGATCGAGGCGCTGCTCGCCAGCGCGAAGGATCGCAAGGCCGAGGCTGATCGTGTGGCCGAAACGGCAAAGGCCAAAAAGGCGCGCGAGGAGATGGCGCACATGGTCGCCAAGGACGAGGAGCGTTTCCGAAACAAGAAGGTGGAGCTGTTTACGAGAGGTTGGCGCCTGATTCGCGAGGAGCGCTACGACGAGGCCGAAAAGGTTGCGAAGATGATCCGAGAGATCGATCCCGAAGACCAGTCGGCCCGCCTTCTGCTCGAACAAGCCCACCGCAAGAGGCACTCCCAAGGCCTTCGCGATAAACTCGAACGCAAGCAGCGCGAAAAGGACCGCGGTATCGAGGATCTCATCGAGCGAAGCACTCCTTACTCTGACATCGTCAACTATGTCGACCGCGAGACTTGGCAGAAGGAGATCGCGAGCCGCAAACCCGTGGTGAGCTATGTGTCCAGGAGCGAAACCTCCGAGGCGGACAAGAAGATCCAAGAGAGCCTCCAGAAGCCTGTGACACTGGACTTCGCGGACACGCCCGTGCGGGACGTGATCACGTTCCTCCAGGATTTCACCGGCGTTAACATGGTCCTCGATCCCAATGCCGTCGAGGACGGCGGAAACGCGATCACGCTCAAAGTGCAGGATATGCCGTTCGAGAAGGCGCTCAGCTATATCCTGAAGTTCGCCCAATTGGAGTACCAAATCCGAGACGGGGCCCTCTTCATCTCGAACAAGGAGGGTCTCAGCGAGTATGCTCTCCACACATACGACGTGCGCGACCTCCTGATCCACATTCAAGATCAGACCATCCAGAACGTGAATATCGGCGGCGGCGGCGGTGGGGGGCTGTCAGGCTTGGGTGGTGGCGGCGGCGCCAACCAGGAGGATCAGTTGGATCTCAACGATCGGGCCACCGACCTCCTCACGCTCATCACAAAAATCATCGAGCCTCAGTCGTGGGCCTATGTGTTCGTTTCAGGTGGCGGCCAAGACTCCGACACGGATATCGAACTCGATGACACAAGCGAAGACGCCCAAGGCGGCATCGTGTATCGAGAGGGCGACATGATGGTCTGGCAGATCCCAAGCGTGCACGAGAAGATTGGCCAGTTGCTTGATGGCATGCGGCAGACGCGCAACATGCAAGTGAGCGTCGAGGCCCGCTTCATCACCATGACCGACAACTTCGAAGAGCGTATTGGCATCACGATCAACAACTTCACGATGATCCCCAATCCTGAGCTGGCCAACCCTGCAAACCCCAATTCGCCACTGTCGCACGAACTCTTTCTCGGTGGCCCGAGCACGGGCTACGTCTTCCCCAACATTACAGGCAACACATTGCTCCACCAGAACGTACAGAACACTCCCGGTTCTGCGCCGTTCATTGGATCGAACCAGGCGGAAGGCAACACGGGCATGAATCTCCGGTTCTCCTACGTGGACAACATCTTCCTCCAAGGCTTCCTGCGCGCGGTGCAGGAGTCCGACGAGGCCGAGAATCTCACGTGCCCGAGACTCACCCTCACCAATACCCAGCGCGGCAACGTGATCAACGCTACGGAAATCACCTACATCCCTAGCTTCACGGCCTCGTCGAACATCGCCGTGCCGACCGTGTCGTCGGTGTGGGACGGTGTCGTGTTCGACGTGAGGCCTATCGTGTCGGCCGATAGGCGCTATGTGTTCCTCGAGCTGACCCCCTCGCTGACCAGTGTGACCATGAACGAGTTCAACTTCAACCAGTCGCAAGGCACTGGGACGCTACAAACAATTGTCACGACTACCCTCCAACAGCCCTCTGTCGACACCCAGTCCGTGGCTGTCACCGTCTGTGTGCCCGACCGAGGCACCGTGATGATCGGCGGCTTGTCGGCTCGCTCTCGGACTCGCCAGGTGAGTGGCGTGCCCGTACTGTCAAAGCTGCCGATCATCAAGCGTCTCTTCCAAGATGACGCGATCGTTAACGACAAGCGGAACGTCTTGCTCCTCGTGCGGCCCGAGATTATCGTGCAGGAGGAGCAAGAGGCGAAGCTGTAAGGCCCTTGCCGCCGTCGGCCGGCCAGACCCGGCCTATCAAAAGGAGTGGATACTATGTCAAGCAAAGTCAATGTCTGGCTGGCCGTCACCGTCGCCGCGCTCATGGGCATCATCATTGGCATGGTGATGAGCGGCCAGAATGCCATCGCCGACACTTCCAGCCCTGGAGTCGCCGGCCACATTACCGCATTGGCCGGCACGGTGAACGGAGCGGAACAGCCCATTTACATCATCGACTCGCGTGAGGAAGTGCTGTTGGTCTACGAGTACGGCCTCGGCCGGAACGGCATCTGGTTTGTCGCCTCCCGCACGTACAAATACGACAAACTGCTGCCCGAATTCGACATCCAGAACACCCGCGGCGTGTCCCCCACCGTTGAGGATGTGCGGAAGGTCAAGCGCCGCAAGAAGCGCTAAACCTCGAATCTCACCCGCCCACCGCAAGAGCTGCACAGATGAGTTTCTGTGCGGCTTTTTTTTGTAGCCGTGCCCAACAGCATCATGTTCCTATCAGATGAAAAAAGCGGTCCGGCGTCGGATCGAAAGCCGGACACCTACAACCCAACACCGCGTGTAGCCCGCATTTCTCACGAGTCCAGGCGGGCCTGCCTGCCGCGCGGCGGCGCAGGCAGGTGTCGATGCAAGGCGCATTGCCGCGAAGGCGTGCTTCGGGCACGTCGAGCGCGGTGCAACGCAGCAGCGGCGCCCGACGGGGCTCGCCCGAAGGGCCCGCCCCTCCCATTCGACGCGCGCAGGTTGTTGCTCAACACACGCGTCCGCCTGGGCCGGTGAGGTTTTGAAACGGCGACTTCTCCGACAGTTCGATCCTGGGCTGGTGAGAAATGCGGGGTAGGTGCCCAGCGGCCCCTCAGGCATGTTGCCTCGCAACAGTTCAGCCGCGGAAGGCCCGGCCCGCGGGCTCCGCCCGCCTTGAACCCGCCCCCGGTGGGAGCTATATTGTCTCATCCTTCGGCGTAGTTGGCCCTGTGCCCCCCCCCGCCTTTCAGCGCTAGTAGGAGTGCCCTTCCGGATGTCCACCTGTGTTGCTGTTGCCGGTTGCGGCTATTGGGGCAAAAACCTCGTGCGCAACTTTCACGAATTGGGCGCGCTCGGAGGCGTGTGCGACCCGGACGCGGCAGCGGTGGCGCGCATGCAGGACGCGTACGAGGGGCTCCATGCGTTCGGCAGTTTCGACGAAGTGCTGGCGTCGCCAGAAGTGGCTGGCGTGTGCTTGGCCACACCGGCCGACGCCCACTTCGGCATGGCGCGGGACGCGCTGCGCGCGGGCAAGCACGTGTTCGTGGAGAAGCCTCTGGCGCTCAACGCGGCAGACGGTCGAGCGCTCGTGTCGCTCGCGGAAGAGCAAGCGCGCATCCTCATGGTCGGCCACCTGCTCGAATACCACCCCGCCGTCGCCGCACTCAAAGCCATCGTCGACGAAGGGCGGTTGGGAAAGGTGCAGTGCATCTACTCGAACCGCCTGAACCTCGGCAAAATTCGACGCGTGGAGAACATCCTCTGGAGTTTTGCGCCGCACGACATCTCGGTCATCCTGCTGCTGCTCGGCGAGATGCCCGAAGAGGTCGCGGCCCACGGCCGCGCCTACCTCGACGACACGATCGCGGACACGACGATCAGCTACATGTCCTTCCGCAGCGGCGCCAGTGCGCACGTGTTTGTGAGTTGGCTCCACCCCTTCAAGGAGCAGAAGCTTGTCGTGGTGGGCGACGCCGGCATGGCCGTGTTCGAGGACACCTGCGCAGACAAGCTCAAGCTCTACAGCCACCACATCGATTGGATCGACCGCATGCCGGTGCCGCGCAAGGCGGCCCCCGAGGTGGTGTCCATTGCCGGCGACGAGCCCCTCAGACTCGAATGCGAGCATTTCCTCGAGTGCATTGAGTCCGGCAAACCGCCCAAGACCGACGGCGCCAACGGCCTCCGCGTGGTGGAAGTGCTCGAAGCCTGCCAACATTCGCTCGACGCCGGAGGCAAAGTGGTGAAACTTGCAGACCTCGCGGCCCAGAAGCCGGCGCTGGAGCAGGGCTACTTCGTGCACCCCACGGCCGTCGTGGACGAGCCGGCGCAGATCGGCGCCGGCGCCAAGATCTGGCACTTCGCGCACATCATGCCGAACACGACAATCGGCGAGAACTGCGTGCTTGGGCAGAACGTGTTGGCGGGGCCAGACGTGGTCATTGGCAACGGGTGTAAGATCCAGAACAACGTGGCCGTGTACAAAGGTGTCACGTTGGAAGACCACGTCTTCTGCGGGCCGTCCATGGTCTTCACCAACGTGCTGAACCCGCGGAGCGAAATCAGCCGCAAGCACGAGTTCCAGCCTACGCTCGTCAAGCGCGGCGCGACCCTTGGCGCGAACAGCACCATCATCTGCGGCCACACGATCGGCGAGTACGCCTTCGTCGGCGCCGGGGCCGTAGTCACGCGCGATGTGCCCGCCTACGCCATCGTGATTGGTGTGCCCGCGCGGCAAGTCGGCTGGATTTGCCGATGCGGTGTGAAACTCGGCATGGCCGACGGCCGCGGCGCGTGTCCCGAGTGCGGCCGCGTGTATTTCGAAACCGCCGCGGACCGCCTCGAACCGCAGGAGGCGTAGTGCGTCGCCCATTTCGTGAAAGGATCCCCATGCAATTCATCGACCTACAAGCGCAGTACCAAGCCTACAAGAGCGAGATCGACGCGCGCATCGCGGAAGTGCTCGACTCCTCCCGCTACGTCCTCGGCCCGCAGGTCGAGGAGCTGGAGGCCAGGCTTGGCGAGTACGTCGGAGCCAAGCACGCGGTCGCGTGCGCGAGCGGCACGGACGCGCTTATGCTGCCCTTGCTCGCGCTCGGCGTGAAGCCCGGCGATGAGGTCATCTGCCCGTCCATGACCTTCATGTCCACGGCCGAGGTCGTCTGCCTGATTGGCGCCACGCCGGTCTTCGTGGACATCGACGAAACCTCGTACAACCTGGATCCCTGCCAACTCGAAGCCGCGGTCACGGACCGCACTCAGGGCATCATCGCGGTCGACCTCTACGGCCAGTGCGCGGACTACGACGCTATTGCAGCCGTGGCGCAGAAGCACAGCTTGTTTGTGCTCGAAGACGCGGCGCAGGCGTTCGGCGCGCAGTACAAAGGCCGGAAGGCGTGCTCCTTTGGCGCGGTGGCGGGCACTTCCTTCTTCCCAGCCAAGCCGTTGGGCGCCTACGGCGACGGCGGCATGGTCTTCACAGATGACGACGGGATCGCCGATATTGTCGCCTCCCTCCATGTGCATGGCAAGGGCGAGAACAAGTACGACAACGTGCGCATCGGCACAAACTCCCGGCTCGACACGATCCAGGCCGCGGTGTTGCTCGCCAAGATGAACCATTTCGACGACGAGATCCAGATGCGGCAGACCGTGGCGCAGCGCTACGACGAGGGGCTCCGAGACGTGGCCACCGTGCCCAAGGTTCTCGAAGGCCATCTGTCCGTGTTCGCGCAGTACTGTGTGCGGT
This sequence comes from Planctomycetota bacterium, assembly GCA_024278415.1. Next base: position 24,562 of record JAJRTI010000647.1, read on the forward strand.
GCCCCGACCGCGAACGCGTCCAAGCCGCACTCAAGGAGGCGGACGTGCCGACCGCGATCTACTACCCCGTGCCGTTGCACCTTCAGGCCGCCTACGCGCACTTGGGCTACCAAGCCGGCGACCTGCCCGTCTGCGAAGCCGTGGCCAAGGACGTGCTGGCCCTGCCCATGCATCCGTTCCTCCAACCCGGCGACCAAGACCGCATCATCGAACTCGTGCGTGGAGCGTGCGAGGGCTAACCGCTTCGCATGCGGCTACCACTTCGAGTGGGAGTGAATCCATGGTCCGCGTGAAAATCTGCGGCATCACCACCGCGACCGACGCGAAGATCGCGGCCCGGCTCGGCGCGGACGTCATTGGGCTCAATTTGTACACCGGGCCGCGGTGCATCAACATCGACCAAGCCCGCGCCATTGCTGCGGCGCTGCCGCCGTTCGTGCACAAGGTCGTGTTGCTGGGGCGGGACGATGCCGGCAAGGCCGCAGAGATTTGCCGCACGGGCGGATTCGATGGCGTGCAACTGCACGGCTTCGATGAACCGGGCGACGAGAAGGCCTGGGGGGAGGCGACCGAGCGGCTGCGCGGCCTGACCGTCATCAAGCCCTTCCGCGTCGCCGGCGAGGCCGACGTGGAGCGCATCCCCCGCTTCAAGGCCGATGTCTACCTGCTCGACGCATTCGTCGAGGACAAGGAAGGCGGCACGGGCAAGACCTTCGACTGGAACCTGGCCGTGTCCGCGACGCGTTATGGCCCGGTGATGGTGGCAGGGGGGCTCGGCCCGGACAATGTGGCCCTCGCCGTGCGCAAGGTGCGGCCCTATGCGGTGGACGTGGCGTCGGGAGTGGAACAGGCGCCGGGGCAGAAGGACAAGGCGAAGATGGCCGCGTTCATCCAGAACGCCAAGACCGCGCTGCTTTGAGGTGAGGCCCTTCCCCTAAAGATCCGTCGGCAGCAGCGCGTTGAACACGTTCTTTGGCGCGATCCAGAATGTCTCCACCGTCCTCGGCCGGTCTCGTTTGATCCGCTCTGCGTCGGCGAGGAAGTCCGCCCGCGTGCGCCTGAAGAGCGTATGCTGGCTCACCTGCGTCGCCAGCGCCTCCGCGCGTTTCTCGCCCGTGTCGGTCACGTCAAGCTGGATCGACGGCAGGCTTTGGTCCAGCAGCCCCTTGTAGAAGTAGAGGTGTGGTGTCTTCCACGATTCGCCCAGCGACGCGGCCACGGGCTGCCCCGCGTGCCACCGCGCCTCGACCGTGTTCGCGTGCGTGTTCAGGTGGTCGCGGTGGTTGTCGTGCGGCCCGTGAGTGAAGATGGCGTCTGGGCGCACCTTGCGGACGATCCCCACGCACTTGAGCAGCGTCTCCTTGTCGTTCACCAGCGCCATGTCCGGGCTGTTGAGCTTGAACCGCCTCGTGACGCCCAGCACCTTGTCGGCCTCGTCTGCCTCCCGGCTTCGGGTCTCGACAATGGTGTCCCTCATCTCGGGCCGGGGGTAGCCTTCGCACCCGTCGGTCATGATGCACACGTAGACCTCCGTGCCCTCCTGGGCCAGCTTGGCCATGGTGCACGCCATGGTGAGTTCGTCGTCGTGGTGTGCGCCAAAGACAAGGATGCGGTCGTAGTGCGGCATGTCACGAGGCCCTTGCAGCCTAGGAGTCAGAGGGCGTGTCGGACGCGCCGACGTCCGCGGCCGAGTCGCGGATGTCGAGTAATTGGCGGATCTTCATCGATTCCACGACGTCTATCAACGCCTCACCTACGTCGACCAGTACAAACACGCCGCCCTGTTTCGCGATGTTCTGGTGGAGGACCATGAACTTGCCCCACGCGGCGCTGGTGACCACCTTGAAGCCATCGAGGCTCAGCGCCACACAGGGCGCATCGTCGCCCTCGATTTCCTTCTCGATGCGCGCCCGGATTTGGAGCGCCTCCGCGTCGTCGAGGAAGATGCGGCTGTGCACGCGGAACACCCGGCAACCGTGTTCGACGGTGCATTCGATCGGCAGGGCGAAGTCGTCCATGGAACACCTCCTCCGCAACGGGGTTGGATCCGAGGCACGCTGATTGTAGCCACGGATGGATCGCTCTGTCAACACCGCAAGGGCCGCTGGGCGGGACTCCGTATGATGTTTGACAGCATTTGGCCTTCCTGTTAGCATAAACCCTCACCACGGATACTGTATTCAGAGCGCGCCTGTGGCGCCGGATGCTTCACTTGGTTCAGGAGTCAAGCCCATGAAGTGGGTCTTCGTTCTTGGCGGCGTTGCCATGGTCATCATCGGCGGCATCGGCAAATACGTCGATATGACCAAGTACAAGGAGCCCTTCATTTCAGGCAATAGCCCCTGGTACACGGTCTTCATGACCGGCGTCATTGCCGTCATTCTTGGGCTCTCCTTCGACTGGATCATGAGCCTCGACGATGAGGAGGAAGAGGGCGAAGTGGGCGAGGCCGGAACGCCCGCGGACAAGCCGGCCGGCGACGAGAAGGACGCCGACGAGGGCGAGGCGGCCGGCAAAGACGCAACCGGAGATGAGCCAGGATCAGCCGAAGACGAATCGGCTGAAGGCGATACCGAGGGCGGGGAGCCAAAAGATGGCGGCGAACAGCCGCCTGCGCAGTCGGCGAGCGATGACGGCGACAAGTATCCCCACCCGGCGGCCGTTGTGACTCCTCCCTGTGTTCCGGGGCGCACGCCAAGTGTGCCGTTGGCGCAGACACTGTTAATCCACACATGCTCGATCCCGACCAACTCACCGAGTGCTACCGCAAGATGCTGATCATTCGGCGTTTCGAGGAGCGCATGGAGAAGGTGTTCCTCAAGGGCGCGGTGAGCGGCACTTGCCACACCAGCATTGGCCAGGAGGCAGTGGCCGTCGGGGCCTGCGCGGCCATCAAGCCCACGGACTACGTGGTGAGCAACCACCGCGGCCACGGCCATTTCATCGGCAAGGGCGGCGACGTGAAGCGCATGATGGCCGAGATGTACGGCAAGGCCGCCGGCTACAGCCGCGGCCGCGGCGGCAGCCAACACATGGCCGACTTCAGCATCGGCTTCCTGGGCTCGAACGGCATTACCGGCGGCGGCATCCCCATCGCCACCGGCGCCGCGCTCGCGATCAAGCGCAAACGCGAACCGCACGTGGTGCTCTGCTTCTTTGGCGATGGCGCGGCGAACCAAGGCGCGTTCCACGAGGCGCTCAACATGGCCGCCATTTGGAAGCTCCCCGTCGTGTTCGTGTGCGAGAACAACCGCTACGCGATGTCCACGCCGTTCCACGAGGCCTTCGCCATCGACCGCATCGCCACCCGCGCGAAGGCGTACGGCATGCCGGGCGCCACGGCTAACGGTAACGAACTGCTGGCCGTCGTCGAGAAGACCCACGAGTACGCGGAACGCGCCCGCGCCGGCGAGGGCCCGGCCCTGCTCGAATTCATGACCTACCGCATGACTGGCCACTCCCGCGGCGACCCGCGTATCTATCGCACGCGAGAGGAAGAGGCCCAATGGGCGCGGCGCTGCCCCATCGAACGGCTACGCCAGCACCTGCGCACGATCGGCGCCCTCGACGACGCACGCGACGCACAAGTGCAGGCCGATGTGGATCGGGAGTTGGCCGAGGCCGAACAGTTCGCAGAAAGCAGCCCGGTCGACGACCTCGCCAACATTGAGCAGGGGGTCTTCGCATGAGCGAGATGACCTTCGCCGAGGCGATCCGCGAGGCGCTCATCGAGGAGATGGAGCGCGACGAACGCGTCATCTGCATGGGCGAAGACATCGCGGTGTACGGCGGCGCGTTCAAGGTGACCAAGGGCTTCGTCGGCCTCTTTGGCCCCGAGCGTGTCATGAACACGCCTATCTCCGAAGGCGGCTTTTGCGGGGTCGCGACGGGCGCCAGCCTCCTCGGACTGCGGCCCGTGGTCGAGATCATGTTCATGGATTTCATCATCCTGGCCATGGACCAACTGATCAACCAGGCCGCGAAGTTTCATTACGTCTACGGCGAGGACGCGCGCGTGCCCCTCGTGGTGCGCACTCCCGGCGGCGGCGGCCGGTCTTACGGCCCCACACACTCGCAGAGCCTCGAAGCGTTCTTCGTGCGCACGCCCGGCTTCAACGTGGCGGCGCCGTCCTGCCCCGCCGACGCGAAGGGCCTGCTCAAGACCGCAATTCGCGACGACAATCCCGTGCTCTTCCTCGAGAGCAAGGTGTTGTACTCGCAGAAGGGCGAAGTGCCAGACGGAGAGCACCTGGTGCCCTTCGGCCAGGCCAAAGTGGCGCGCCCTGGATCGGACGCGACTATCGTCGCCTACTCGCGAATGGTGAACGAAGCGCTCCTCGCCGCACATCGGCTCGCGGAAGACGATGTCGAGGCTGAGGTGATCGACCTGCGCTCACTCTCGCCGTTGGACATCGACACGGTCACCGAGTCTGTGCAACGCACCGGCAGGGCCGTGCTCGTGGAGGAAGGCAACCGCGCCTGCGGGATCGCCGCGGAGGTCGGGTGCCAGATCGCCGAGCAAGTCTACGACTATCTCGAGGCGCCATTGCGCCGCGTCACCGCGCTGGACATTCCGGTGCCGTGCAGCGCCGCGCTCGAAGCGGCGGCCCTGCCCGATGCCGACAAGATCGCTCGCGCGGTAACGGAACTGGTTGAGAACTACTGAGGTCTGTCCGCCGTGGCCAAGGACGTGAGCCCAGCCGATTCGGAACAGGCGCCTCAGCACCGGCTCTGGGGCTTCGCCGCGCGCGACGAGGCCATTGCGGCCGCGTTGACGGCTGCGCTCGAGGACGAGGACGTGCCGGTCGCCGTCTGCGCCATGCGGTGCCTGTGCCGTGTCGAGCCCGCGCGGGCGCGGCAGTTCATGGCCAAGTCGAGCACGCGACACCGCATCATGACGGCCGGCTACAAGGCTGATGCAATCTCGACGTTCATGAACGAGATCGCAGAGGCCGAAACGCGGGCTACCCGGGAGGTCAAGTTCGCCCCCTGGCGCTTCGAGTGTGTCGACGAGTACGACGAGACCGAATACGACGGCTACGGTGATCGCGCAGAACTGACGCCCGTGCTGCTGTCCGTGTTGGATGGACGGTTGGCTGCGGAGGATCTCGGCCTGACACGGGTCCAGGCGATCGAGGCCTTGGGCCATACCGGGCACCCAGCGGCGGTCAAGCCGCTGCTCAGACAGATCCAGACGCAGCCCGAGCCGGTCCAAGCCGCGGCGCTGCGCGCGATTGGCGATCTTGGCAACTGCTCAGCGCAGGCCGCGCTGGAGGCCATGGCGCCCGCACTGCCAGAGCAGATCCACTCATCGATCCAGTACGCACGCGACTCTCTAGCCCGCGCGCGGACGTACGCCGAGCATGCGGCCGAAACGCTGTCCAATGCCGCGCGCGTGGACCGCCGGCCGGTCGAGGCCGCGGACACCATTGCGCGGCTGACAGCGACCGGCTACCCCGAAGCCGTGGACTGCGCCCGGCCGCTCATGCGCCATGCGGCCGCCGAGGTGCGCCTGGCGGCCGTGCAGGCCTTGGGCCGCATGCGCGCGCGGCGATCCTGCCGGGCCTTGTTGCGTCTGGCCGCGGAAGAGGACCAGCCGCTCGAACTTCGCGTGGCCGCGATCCGAGCCGCCGGCAAGACCCGGCGCAAGCAGGACGCGGCTGATGTGGGCCAATTCCTGGCAAGCCGGGAGGAGCCCCTGCGCGCGGCCGCGGTGAAGGCCATGGGCAACCTGCAAGGCAAGCGCTCCGTCCGCGCACTTGTCAAGGGAGCCATGGCCAACACGTTCAAGCTTCACGCGCCTGAGAACGCACACCTGCCGGCAAAAGCCATGACGAAGATCGGCGATCGCTACGCCATCAGCATCGCCGAAAGCGTTTTGGCCTCGGCGAGGCCAGAGACGCGCGCTCGCGCCGCGGAGCTGCTCGGCTATGTGATCGGGCCCCACGCGGTCGAGGCGCTTCTGGGCACGTGCCGCGACCGGCACCCCGCCGTGCGTAAGGCCGCGTTGAGGTCTCTCACGGAGCAGACGACGTACCGACTGGTCTAGTGCTGCCCGCCGCCGCACAACGGAGACAACCGAGCCTCCCTCTCATGCCCGAATACTCCATCGTCATCCTCTGCCACAACAAGTCCGACTACACGCGCAAGTGCCTCGAGAGCATCCTCACGAGCGTGGGCGCGGACCTGGAGCTGATCGTCGTCGACAACGGATCGACTGACGACACGCCGGACATGTTGAAGCAGATGCAGAGCGAATACGATAGGAAGGGCTGGGCGTTCGAGATCATCACCAACGGCCGCAACGTCGGCTGCTGCACCGGACGCAACCAAGGCATCGACGCGGCCACGGGCCAGTACCTCGTGTTCCTCGACAACGACATCATGGTCAAGGATGCCGACTGGCTCACGAAGATGCGCAGCGTGCTGGAGCAAGATCCGAGCTACAAGATGGTCGGCCCCAAGATCATCTACCCCTTCGAGCCTTACTGGATTCAGTGCGCCGGCGTTGGTATCTCCAAGAACGGCCGCGTGCAGTTCCGCGGCCGCGGCTCGGACCGCACCACGCCGCGCTTCAACGAGCAGATCGAGGTCCAGTGCCTCATCAGCGCCGCGGTCATGATGGAAAGGGCCATGGTGGACGAGATCGGAGGATTTGACGAATGGTTCAACCCCATCGAATTCGAGGACTTCGACCTCTGCTACCGAGCGCGAGAGAAGGGGTATAGGGCCATCTACACCCCAGACGTGGAGATCTACCACTGGGAGAGCATCACGTCTGAAGGCACGGCTGCGTTGCCCAACACGTACCTCATTGTCAAGAACGGTCTGAAGTTCAAAGAACGCTGGCGCCACATGTTCGAGAACGAAGATGGGCCAGCCGACGCGGACTGCAAGTGGCAGAAAATCGAGATGCCGTCGCTTGAAGGCAAGCGAGTGAGGTGAGACGTAAAACGTAAAACGTAAGCGCTAACGCGAACCATTGACGCCCTCCCCTCCCCTTACGTTTCACGTTTTACGCTTTATCCTCCCTGCACGCCCGGCGCCTGCCGCGCACCCATGTGAACACGCTCTATCAACCATCCGTTCAACACCGGAGCCCCTATGTCCGACGAGAGAATTGAAGACAAACTGAAGGAACTCATTGTCGAACGCCTCTTCCTTAAGATCGAACCGGGCGACATCGGCGACGAAGACAGCCTCACCGACGACCACGGCATCGACTCGGTACAATTGCTCGAGATTGTCGTGGGCCTGGAGGAAGAGTTCGGCATCTCGTTCGAGGACGAAGATTTCGACATCGAAATCTTCAAGAGCGTCAAATCCATCGCGGACTGCGTGCGCGAGAAGTCGTAGAAGCGCCGAATCGCGCGCCGCGCGAGAGCCCCCCATGGAAGAACGCCAACTCACCTTCGAGCTTGACGGCACGCGCCTGTACGGCATGGCCCACCTCCCGGACCAGCCCAAGGCAGGCGTCGTGTTCTGCCACCCCTTCGCCGAGGAGCGCAAGTCCGGCTACCGCGCGATGGTGCTCGCCGCGCGCGCATTCTGCGGGGCCGGCTTCGCGGTCCTGCGCTTCGACTACCGCGGCGCCGGCGACAGCGAAGGCGAGTTCCATGAAGCAACCGCATCGACCCGCGAGGCCGACATCGAGGAGGCGATGAAGCAACTGGCCGATCTGAGCGGCTGCGGCCGCATCGGCCTCCTCGGCCTGCGGCTGGGCTCGCTCTTTGCCGCGCGCGTGGCCGAGCGGCGCGGCGACGCGCCGTTCCTTGTGCTCTGGGAGCCGGCCACGAACGGCAAAAGCTACTTCATGGCCGACCTGCGCAAGAAGCTCGTGAAGGAGATGATGACCGCCGGCAAGGGCTCGGTGAAACGTGAGGACATCGTGGAGAGCCTCAAAGACCCCGCCACGGTCATCGACTTCGATGGCTACCTCGTGAGCGGCGCGATGTACGGCGAACTGGAAGCCATTGACTTGCTCGACCAGCTCGGCGGCCACAAAGGCCC